>JBBQMI010000011.1:0-12198 GCA_038328825.1 Acidimicrobiia bacterium
AGCGTGGACTTCCCCGCTCCGTTGGGTCCCGTCAGCAGCACGATCTCTCCGGACGCCACGTCGAGGTCGACGCCGGCGAGGGCGGGAAAGCGGCCGAGCAGGCACACGACGGAGCGCAGACGGACGAGGGGAACCACAGCCCAACAGGCCTCCGAGACCCCGCCAACCGGGGTCTTCGCAACACCGAGTGTACGGACGCGCCGCTCCCCGGAGCCAACCGGACACCCGGAGAATCCCGTGACATCGATGTGGGCGTGGCACCCCGTACGCTGAGCGGCCGTGCGCAGAGCCGTGGGTGCCGTCGGAAGGATCCTGGTCACCCTCGGGGTGCTCATCCTGCTCCTCGTGGCGTATCAGCTGTGGGGCACCGGGCTCTACACCGCCCGCGAGCAGTCCCGCCTGAAGGACGAATTCGCCCAGGAGGTGCGGCACGTTGCGACGAGCACCACCGCGCCCGGCCCGACGACCACGACCACCCCCCTCCCGCCGCCACCCAGCGGCGAGGCCGTCGCGGTCATCCGGATCCCCAAGATCGGGGTCGACAGCGCCGTCGTCCAGGGCGTCGAGGTCCAGGATCTCCGCAAGTGGACGGGCCACTACCCCGAGACCCCGCTGCCGGGCCAGCTCGGCAACGCCGCGATCGCCGGACATCGGACCACCTACGGGCAACCGTTCAACCGGCTCGACGAGCTGAGCCCCGGCGACGAGATCGACGTGACCACGCTCGCGGGCGCGTTCCGTTACGTCGTCGAAGCGCAGACCGATGCCGACGGGAACGTCAGTGGGCACGTCGTGGTGCAGCCGAACCAGGTGGAGGTGTTGCAACCGACTCCTGACCCGACTTCACCGGGGAACGACTTCGCGACGCTCACCCTGACCACGTGCAACCCGAAGTTCTCGGCTGCTGAGCGGCTCGTCGTGAAGGCGAGGTGGAAGCCTGCGACCAAGGCGAGCCCGGCACCATCGGCACCCACCGTGCGTCCCGTCGCCGCCGGCAACCTCGGACTCGGACAGAAGAGCTCGATCGGCCCGCTGCTCTGGTGGGGCATCGTTGTGGTCATCGTCGGTGGCCTCTGGTGGTGGCTGTTCCACCGCTACCGGCGCTGGACGACGTGGGTCGTGGGCGTGATCCCCTTCCTCGTCGTGCTCTTCTTCTTCTTCGCGAACCTCGAGCGGGTGCTCCCCTCGAACGTCTGAGGCGCGCCGAGCTACTCGGCCACGGCCATCGGAACGCCGTCGTCGAGCTCACGCGCGACCTCACGCGCGACATCGGCGAGGTCGTCGGGGAGGCCGGCCAAGCCGTCGAGCTCGGTTGCGAACCGGGTGTGCTCGAGATCGGGTGACGAGACCGCGCGCGGCATCCACGCCGAATGCAAGATGAACGCGACGCGATGATTCGGGGCCGCGAGCGTGACGCGCGGGCCTCTCCCGACGTCGTCGGCGTCGAACACCTCGACCCGGAACCCGGCGTCGCTCATCACCGGCACGACGACGTACCCGTCGTGACCACCCGGTCGTGACCCGGCGTACCGACTCGACCCGTTCGACCCAGGATCACGCGGCACGAAGATGGGTGACGACGGGAGGTCGTCGACCGACCAGGTGTAGTCGGAGAGCGGTTGGAGGTCGGGCATGGAGAGCGTCGCGAGCACGGCCGGCGTCTCCTCGGTCGGGAGCAGCGTGCGATCCACGCGGTCGCCGTAGAGCGCAAGGTGCCGTTGCGTGACGGCCTCCGGGCGCCACCCGTGGTACAGCATGTGCCGCACGGTCGGCGCCGACACGCCCTCGGTGCTCCAGTCGAGCGCGGAGAGCTGCTGGGCGAAGAACCGCTCCGGCTCGTAGAGCGACGCCCGTTCGGTCTGACGCCCGGTCTCGGGATCGAACTCGATCATGCTCATCCGCGACGGACTCATCGGGAACCCGTACAAGCCCGCGAACGCGGGATCGCAGGGCCGGCCTAGCGCGTCGACGTCGCCGGGGCGCTGTGCGAGCCCGAGCTCACTGTTCTCGGTGTGTTCGAACACGACGCGCACACCGTCGGAGTCGTCGTAGACCGCGTAGTAGTGCATGACCTCGGGTGCGACGGTGAACGTGCGGCACGGCACGGCCTCGCCGACGGCGGTCCGGTCGAGGTCGGCCTTGCGGATCAGGTAGAGCGGCTCGGTCGGGTTGTTCGGCTCGGTGCGTTCGCCGCCGTTGACCATCTGCGGTTCGACCTTGAATGCGCAGTCGGCGACGACGATCCAGTCGCGGGTGACGGTGATCGTGTGCAACGACTGCGGGATGAGCGCGCCTTCGATCGGCCACGACTGCGCGCGTCCGTCGCCGTCCCAGCGGACCACGTGGAGCTGACCCCAATGGGTGTTCACCGTCCAGAGGCAATCCCGGTCGGGATCGATCACCGGATGGGCAGTCGACGTGATCATGGGAAGGACGGGGTACGGGAGGAACTCCTTCCACTCACTCCGGTGCCCGACCTCACCGAGGAAGCCGAGCGTCACCGGATCGATCTCCACCGGTCGACCGACATCCCACGTCATGAAGAGGCGGTCGCCCCAGGGCAGCGGTGCAGTGTTCGCCGAGTTGGAGAAGCCGAATGGCGAGTTCACCCCGAGCATCGTGCACTCGAAGACGTCGGGGCGCTTCTTGCGCAACCGAGCCGAGGGTGAGTCGATCCAGGCCCAGCGCCAGGCGAACCGATCCGCGTCGGAACCGTAGGTGCCCGGTTCGAGCGACAACCGGTAGGTGATCCCGTCACCGAAGAACGCGTGCGGGCCGCCGAACGTCTCGGGGTGGGGCGCGCTGATCACGATCTCACCGGTGAGGTCGCCCGGCCACGCGCCCTGCACGACCGAGAGATCCGCGTCGCTCGGCTGGGAACGGTCGAGCAACGTCCGGGGCAGTGGCATCAGGTCTCCTGATCGTGTTCTGGCTGGTCGAGTTCTGGCTGGTCGAGCTCGAGCGGGGTCGCCCACCGTCGCCGCCGATCGGTGAACACTGTAAAGTGAACGCTGCCGTCCCGGGCCCGTCAAGCAGGAGCCGATCATGGACACACCGACCTTGGACACGCCCGTGGATCCGTACCTCACCGGGGTGTACCAGCCCGTCACCGAGGAGCGCGACGACACCGACCTGCGGGTCACCGGCGAACTGCCGACCGCCCTCCGGGGCCAGTACCTGCGCAACGGCCCCAATCCGATGTTCGAGCCGAAGGGTCACTACCACATCTTCGACGGCGACGGGATGCTCCACGGGGTGACGCTCGGCGACGGACGCGCGTCGTACCGCAACCGGTGGATCCGCAGTGCCGGGCTCGAAGCCGAGATCGCGGCCGGTCACGCGTTGTACGGCGGGATGGCGAACGCCGACTTCCCCGGCCCCGAGGTCGTGGGCGACGCCGGCTCGATGAAGAACGTCGCCAACACCCACGTGGTCCGCCACGCCGGGCGGATCCTCTGCCTCTGGGAGGCGGGCCCTCCGACGATCGTCGGTGCCGACCTCGCGACCGTCGGCGCGTGGGACTTCGACGGGCGGCTCCGAGGCCCGATGACCGCGCACCCGAAGTTCGATCCGGTCACCGGTGAGATGATGTTCTTCGGCTACTCCGCGCTTCCGCCGTTCCTCCGGTTCCACGTGGCCGACGCCTCCGGCGCGCTCGTGCGAACGGTCGAGATCGACCTGCCCAACCCGGTGATGATCCACGACTTCGTGACGACGGCGGAGCACGTCGTGTTCCTCGATGCCCCCGCGGTGTTCGACTTCGCCGGCTTCGCCGCCGGCGGGCCCATGCTCGCGTGGAAGCCGGAGCTCGGGACCCGGATCGGGGTGATGGCACGCGACGGCGACGGCCGCGACATCAGGTGGTTCGAGATCGACACCTGCTACGTCTTCCACTTCATGAACGCCCGGTCGGAGGGATCGAAGGTCGTGATCGACGCGTGCCGACTGTCGCGCATGGACATCGGGCTCGAGTCCGAAGGTGCCATCACCGCCGACGCCGACAACCACCTCGCTCGATTCACGGTCGATCTCGCCGCCGACCGCGCGTCGTGGGAGCGGATCGGCCGACTCCCCGGCGACTTCCCCCGCATCGACGACCGGAGGGCGGGTCTGGCCAACCGGTTCGGCTACACCGCCACCTACTCGAGCGGCCACGACGGCAGCCCATTCGACGCTGTGACCAAGTACGACCTCGTCGCCGGCACCGAGACGATGCAGACCTTTGACGGTCGCGTCACCGGCGAGCCGGTGTTCGCCGCCGACCCCGACGGCACCGCCGAAGACGACGGCTGGATCCTCACCTTCGTCGGCGACGAGCACCACACGCAGCTCGCCGTGCTCGACGCCCACGACCTGCGGGTGGTCGCCGAGATCGAGCTCGCACGTCGGGTGCCGTTCGGGTTCCACGGGAGCTGGCTCCCGGCCTGAGTGAGGGGTTCAGCGACCCTCGAACTCGGGCGCGCGCTTCTCCGCGAACGCGGCGAGACCTTCCTGCAGGTCCGCGCTGGCGAAGTTCCGGACCTCGAGCGCGCTGATCTCGTCGAGCGCGTCGGCGGCGAGCGGCGCCGAGTCGACGAGGTTGATCGCGCGCTTGTGGCCCTGCACGGTCAGCGGCGCGAGCGCGGCCAGCTCCGCCGCGAGCGCGAGACCGGTAGCGCGCGCGTCGGGCGCGATCCGGTGGACGAGGCCGACCCGCTCGGCTTCCTCGATCTCGATCGCCCGCCCGGTGAGGAGGAGATCCCGCGCGACCCCGTGACCGACGAGCAAGACCAAACGACGGATGTTCGCCGCGCTGAGCAGCACGCCGAGACGCGCCGCGGGGATCCCGAGCTTCGCGGTCGGCGCCACGACGCGCAGGTCGGCAGCGACGGCGAGCTGCATCCCCGCGCCGAGCGCGGCGCCGTTGACCGCGGCGATCACCGGCGCCGGGTGGGCGACGATCGCGTCGAGCATTAACTCGAACGCGGGCCTGAACGTGTCGCCGCCGCCGTGCTCCAGGCCCCCACTGGCTGCACCGCCGGTGTCGGCGGCGCGACGGGCGAGGTCGGCCCCGGCGCAGAACGCGGTGCCCGCTCCGGTGACCACCACCGCACGGAGGTGATGCGAACCCTCGAGTCGGCCCCGCAGGTCGTCGCACAGCTCGGCGCTCAGCGCGTTGCGACGCTCGGGCCGATCGATCGTCGCGAGCCCGACGAAGGGACTCGGTTCCTCCCAGCGGATCACCCGTGGGTGCTCTCGGCGCTCAGGACTCGTCGATGATCGCGATGAGGTCGCCCTCCTGGATCACCTGGCCCGGCTCGACGTGGATCTCGCGCACCACTCCCGGCGTCTCGGTGACCACCGGGATCTCCATCTTCATCGACTCGAGGATGCAGATCTCGTCGCCCTCGGCGATCATCTGTCCCTCTTCGGCGACGACCTGCCACACGTTCGCCGCGATCTCCGCCCGAATCTCAGCCATCGCGTGACGTTATCCGGCGCGAGACTCCGATCGTGGAGGCTCCGGCGCCTCTACGATCCGGCTCCGTGACCTCCATCGACCGCAATCGACTCGCCTCGCTGCACGCACGCGAGGAGGAGCGGTTCGCGGAGACCCATCGGGAATCGGCGGCTCGGGTCGGTCCCGCCGCTGAGCACCTCCTCGGCGGGGTGCCGATGAACTGGATGGCGCGCTGGCCGGGACGGTTCCCTGTGTTCGCGGCCGAGGCGAACGGCGCCCACCTCGTCGACGTCGACGGGAACGAGTACATCGACTTCTGCCTCGGCGACACCGGCGCGATGACCGGGCACGCGCCTACGGCGTCGGTGGCCGCGATCGCGGAGCAGGCCGGTCGGGGGCTGTCGATGATGCTCCCGACCGACGACGCGATCGCCGTGGGCGACGAGCTCGCCCACCGGTTCGGATTGCCGTTCTGGCAGATCGCGACGAGCGCCACCGACGCCAACCGGTTCGCGCTCCGCCTCGCCCGCCAGGTCACCGGCCGGCAGAAGATCCTCGCGTTCAACTTGTGCTATCACGGCACCGTCGACGAGACGCTCGTCACCCTCGCCGCCGACGGCCGCAGCGTCGCGCGCGAGGGTCACCTCGGTCCGCCCGTCGACCCCGCGCTCACGACCGCGGTCGTCGAGTTCAACGACCTCGACGCGCTCCAGCGCCAGCTGTCGACGCGAGAGATCGCGGTCGTGATCGCAGAGCCGGTGATGACGAACATCGGGATCATCCACCCCGACCCCGGGTACCACGACGCGCTGCGACGGATCACGCGCGACACCGGAACGCTGCTGCTCATCGACGAGACCCACACGTTCTGCGCCGGACCCGGCGGGTACACGCGCGAGCACGGACTCGAGCCCGATCTCTTCACGATCGGCAAGCCGATCGCCGGTGGACTCCCCGCGGGCGCGTACGGCATGACCGCCGAGGTCGCCGAGCGCGTGCACGACCTCGTGACCGGCCCCGACAGCGACGTCGCGGGAATCGGCGGCACGCTCGCCGGCAACGCGCTCACGCTCGCGGCGATCCGGGCCACATTGGCCCAGGTCCTCACCGACGCCGCGTTCGCGCACATGCTGCCACTCGGGCAACGCTGGGCCGACGGCGTGCAGGGCGTGATCGACGAACACGCGGTCCCCTGGAGCGTCACCCGACTCGGCGCCCGGGCCGAGTACTGGTTCGTCCCCGACCGACCGCGCAACGGCGGCGAGGCCGCCGCCGGGATCGACCACGACCTCGACGCCTTCATGCACCTCGCCGCGCTCAACCGCGGCATCCTCCTCACTCCGTTCCACAACATGGCGCTCATGTCGCCCGCGACCACCGAAGCCGACGTCGACCACCACACCGAGGTCTTCGCCGCCACCGTCGGAGAGCTCCTCACTCCCTGAGCCACCCCCACCCCAGCGCTTTGGCGTCGCAAACCCCCCAGAACCGAGGGCCTTGCGACGCCAAAGCGCTCAGTTGGGTCAGACGGGGAGGACTCCGTGTTTGCGCCAGGGACGATCGACACGCTTGTCACGACTCACTGCGAGACCGCGCGCGATCGCGGCGCGGGTGTCGGCGGGATCGATCACGTCGTCGAGCTGGGCGTGGCCGGCGGCGACGTACGGATCGATGTTCGCCCGGATCTCCTCGGCGAGCTCGAGCCGCTTCGCGTCGCGCTCCGCTTCGGGGACGGCTTCCAGCGTCTTGCGGTGGATGATCGCCACCGCGCCGTCGGGTCCCATCACCGCGATCTCCGCGGTGGGCCATGCGACGATGTAGTCGGCCTCATACGCGAGCCCGTTCATCACGAAGTACCCGGCGCCGTAGCTCTTGCGCAGGATCACGCTGATCTTCGGGACGGTCGCCTCGCTCACCGCGAAGAGCATCTTGGCGCCGTGGCGGATGATCCCCTGCTTCTCGACCGCGGAGCCGACGATGAAGCCGGGGACGTCGTGGAGGAACACGAGCGGGATCCCGAACGCGTCGCACAACCACACGAACCGGGCGGCCTTGTCGGCCGCGTTCACGTCGAGCGCGCCGCCGAGCACCATCGGCTGGTTCGCCACGAAACCCACCGACTCGCCGCCGATCCGGCCGAGTCCGGTCACCACGTTCTTGGCCCAGTCGGGCTTCATCCAGAACACTTCGCCGTCGTCGACGATCGCAGTGACCACCTTGCGCACGTCGTAGGCGCGCCGCGGCGCGGTCGGGACGATGTCGTAGAGCTCCTCGACACGACGATCGACGGGATCGGTCGACGCCCGCACCGGCGGGGGCTCCTGGTTGTGGGACGGGAAGTACGACAGGTACTTCCGCACGATCTCGAGGCACGTGGCGTCGTCGGGCACCTCGAGGTCGGCGACACCGCTGATCTTGGTATGGACGGCCGAGCCGCCCATCTCCTCCTCGGAGACGTCCTCGCCCACGGCGGCTTTCACGAGGTGACGACCACCGAGCGCCATCGAGCTCGTGCCCTTCACCATGGGCACGAAATCGGCGAGCGCGGGGATGTAGGCGGTGCCGGCCGCGCAGTGTCCGAGCATCGCCGCGACCATCGGGACGACCCCGCTCATCGCGACCTGTTCGCGGAAGAGGTCACCCGCCCCCGCGAACGAGGACCCGCTGGTCGACTGGATGCGCGCCCCCGCGGAGTCGAGCAACCACACCATCGGGATGCGCTGACTGATCGCGTGGTGACGCATGCGGCGGATCTTGTTCTCGCCGACGGTGCCCATCGACCCGGCCATCACCGTGAAGTCGTACGCGGCGACCGCGATCTTGCGGCCGTCGATCTCGCCGATGCCGGTGACCGCGCCGTCGGCCGCGAGGTACCGGTCGCCGAGGCCCGCGTCCATGTGGTCGGCGAGCATCCCGTACTCGACCCAGGTACCCGGATCCAGGAGCAGCTCGAGGCGCTCGCGCACGGTGAGCTTGCCGAGCGAGTGCTGCCGTTCCACCCGGTCGGGGCCACCCAGCCCGAGTGCCTGCTCCTTGCGCGCGGTGAGGTCGTCGACGAGCGGACCCCAGTCGTGCTTCTCTCCCCCACCGGTGCCTGTCATCGGCTCATGGTGGCACGCACCCGGGCGTGCCGCGCCCGGGGTGGGCACCCTCGACGCCCGAGGGCGCGGCCGATACCGTTCGAGCGGTTCCGAAGCGAGGAGACACGCCGTGGGGTCCACGTTCGACATCGGCAACTTCAACGGCACCGTGCTCGGCGCCGCCGATCCGGGCTACGACGAAGCCCGGACCCTCTTCAACGCGATGTTCGACCGACGGCCGCTCGCCATCGCCCGGTGCACGAGCGCCGACGACGTCGCGGTCGCGGTTGCGGCGGCACGCCGGCAAGGCCTCGACCTCACCGTCTTCGGCGGCGGCCACGGCGTGACCGGAGCGGCGATGGGCGATGACGCCCTCTGCATCGACCTGCGCGGGATGAAGGGCGTCAGCGTCGACCCGGAGGCGCGGACCGTGCGCGCCGAAGCGGGACTCAACTGGGGCGAGCTCGACGCCGCCACGCAGGAACACGGCCTCGCGGTCACCGGTGGCCGGGCCAGCGACACGGGCGTGGCCGGGCTCGCCCTCGGGAGCGGGAGCGGTTGGCTCGAGCGCAAGTTCGGCTTCACGTGCGACAACCTCATTTCGGCCGAGGTCGTCACGGCCGACGGCCGGCAGGTCGTGGCTTCGGACGACGAGAATCCCGAGCTGTTCTGGGGGCTCAGGGGTGGCGGCGGCAACTTCGGGATCGTCACGGCATTCCACTTCCGGCTCCACCCCGTCGGTCCCATCCTGCTCGGCGGCATGCTCATGTACCCGGCAGCGGTGGCGCGTGATCTCGTCGCGTTCTACGCCGAGTTCATCGCCGGCGCGCCCGACGAAGTGCTCGGCGGGCTCGCGTTCATCTGCGCGCCACCACTCGACTTCGTGCCCGAGCCGGTGCGGGGCCAGCCCGTCGTCGGCGTCGTCGCCGCCTATGTCGGCCCGGTCCACGAAGGCGAGGCCGCACTCCGCCCGCTGCGCGAATTCGGGCCGCCGGCGATCGACATGATCGAGCCCATCCCCTACCTCGGGCTGCAGCAGCTGATCGACGCCGGAAACCCGTGGGGCATGCGCAACTACTGGACCGCCGACTTCCTCGGCGAGCTCCCCGACAAGGCGATCGACACGTGGGTCGAGCACGCCACGAACCCCGTCTCACCGATGAGCCAGATGCTCCTGATCCCGGGTGGAGGGGCGCTCTCGCGCGTCGACGAGGACGCAACCGCGTTCGGCAACCGCACCGCGCCGTGGAACATCCACCTGCTCGGCATGTGGCCCGACGCGGCCGACGACGAGAAGAACATCGCCTACGTGCGTGAGTTCGGCGCGGCGATGAAGCCCTGGACCACCGGACGCACGTACCTCAACTTCATCGGCGACGAAGGCGCCGGTCGCGTCGAGGCGGCGTTCGGGCCGGAGAAGTTCGCGCGCCTCCAGAAGCTCAAGGACGAGTGGGACCCCACGAACGTCTTCTGTCACAACCAGAACATCCCCCCGTCGCACTGACTCCACGGCCCGTTCGTCGCGAACCGAGCGGTATCCGCTCGGCCTGTTGCAAACGGACGGGCGACACGGCGGTTCGGTCAGCGGTCAGCGGCCCTTCCACTCCGGCGGGCGCTTCTGCGCGAACGCGGCGACGCCCTCGGCGGTGTCCTCGCTGGAGCTCGTCACGGTGAGCATCGCCTGCAGGTAGTCGAGCGCGCGGTCGGGATCCATCCCGAGCACGTGCTGGAACGCGTCGCGACCCCAGCGCATGATCAACGGCGACTTCGACGCCAATCCTGCGGCGAGCTCGTCGACCGCGACGTCGAGCTGGTCGGCGGCGACGACGTGCGTCACGAATCCGATGCGCTCCGCCTCGGCCGCGTCGACGCGGCGGCCGGTGGCCATCAGCTCGTAGGCGCGCTTCGGCGGCATGCTCCGCAGCAGCGGCACGGTGATCATGTACGGCCACAGGCCGACGTTGATCTCGGGGGTCCCGAACTGCGCGTCGTCGGCGGCCACGACGAAGTCGCACGCGAGCGCGAGCCCGAACCCCCCGGCGAGCGCGTAGCCGCGCACGCGCGCGATCGTCGGTTTGCCCAACGACCACAGGTCGCGGAAGAGATCGGCGAGCAGACCCCGCCCTTCGTGCGCGGCGGTCGCGCCGTCGGTGCCGGCGATGCCCCCCAGGTCGGCGCCCGAGCAGAAGGCCTTGTCGCCGGCGCCCGTGAGCACCACGACGCGCACGGAGTCGTCGGCCTTCGCGGCCGCGACGCCCTCGCGCAGGCCCGCCATGACCCCGAACGACATCGCGTTGCGGCGCTCGGGCCGGTCGATCGTCAGGCGCGCCACCGGCCCGTCCACCTCGTAGCGGAGGTCGTCCACCTGCACACTCCTCGTCGATCGGGCTCGCTCCCGCGGCATCGTAGGTGGGTCCGATGACCTAGATCACCGGAACCGAACGACTGGTACCTTCCGAGCAGTGGCACATGGGGCAAGGATCGCTCGCCACGTGGCTGGACCGGGCACGGACGCCGCGGAAGGTGATGGAAGCCGTTCAGCGGACTCGTCGTCGCGCCTGACCGGGTGGCGCGTGCCGTCGGTCGTTCCGACGGAGTCGGTCCTCCCGAGTGTGTGGATCGACCCGCAGCCCGCGCTCCTGCTCCCGCTCCCCGACGCCATCGACGCCGCGCCCGAACCTGCGACCACACTCCTCGAGGCCGGCGATCCCGGCGGGACCACGTTCGGTCAGCCCACCGCCCTGCGGCAAGGACCGCGCTGGTTCCTGCGCCGGCGAACCCGGCGAACGACGCCCGACGACGCTGCACCGGTCGACGCCGCAGCAGCCGCCGACGGCGGTCGCGGTGTCGACACCGATGTGGACCTCGATCTCGTCGCGCTCGACGAGGAGGAGCGCGTCTGGACCGATCGCGCCCTCGCCGCGCTCGAAGAGCCCGACGAGCCCGATGCGTGGATGTCCGGGCCCGAGGCGATCGGATCGCCCGCGGCGAGCCGGGCGACGACCGACCCCTGGTCGGAGCTCACCGAAGCGCTCGAGATCGACGATGACGACGACTCACCCGCGGCCGACCGGGACCAGCCGACCGAGCTCGACCTCGAAGCAGAGTTCTGGAACTGAGGAGCATGATGTCACCCGCGTGGATGCAACGACGGAAAGCTCGCGAAGAGGTGGAGGCGGAGATCTCCGACGAGCCGATGGCGATGCTCGACCTCAGCGCGTACGACATCCCGCTCGAACGGCGCGGCGCGTTCCGCGACGCCGTCGCCGCGGCGGCAGAAGCCGACGAAGCCCTCGAGCGGATCGACGTCAGCGGCAGGGCGCGGCGCTGACCGCGGATTGACCGTCCCGGCTTCGCAGCCGCGGCGCGGTATCCCGCGTCGCGAAGGCGCCACGGCCTAGCGTTGCCGTGATGGTCGAGGTCGTCGCACTGGTCATCGCCCTGGCGCTCATTCCGCTCACGGGCGGAAGCTTCAAGCGCTTGGCGCGGCTCGAGTTCGAGGCTCCGTGGCTCCTGTTCGTGGGGCTCGGTATCCAGCTCGTGCTCCAGTTGACGCCGATCATCCCGGAGTCGCGCGCCGACGACCTCGGCTTCGCGCTCCTGCTGGCGTCGTATGCCTTGATCCTGTCGTTCGGCGTCCTCAACGTCCGGATTACCGGGATGTCGGTGGTCACCATC
>JBBQMI010000012.1:0-12142 GCA_038328825.1 Acidimicrobiia bacterium
TGCCCGAGGGCTTCGTCGGCGGCGCTCCAGAGTCGCGGGTGTCCGGGAACGGTCACGACGAGAACCCCGCCGGGTCGGAGCGACCGTGTGGCCTCGCGCAGCGCCGGGAGTGGATCGGCGAGGTGCTCGATGACGTCGAGCAGGCACACCACCGACGCCGCACCGGTGCCGATGGGCACAGCGTCGACACCCGCGCAGATCGCGTCGAGACCTCGCCGCCTGCGCGCGACCTCGACCAGCTCGTGTGAGCCCTCGACCACCACGCACTCGTCGGCCGACCATCCGATCGCGGCGGTGACGCCGCCCGCGCCGCCACCGAGATCGACGAGCCGGCCCGCGGGTGCCGCGGCGCGGCGGAGCGCCGACGCGACGAACGCGGCCTTGCTACGGAACCACCAGTGCGTCGCGTCGGCCGCCGCCAGTGCTTCGACGTTCCGATCGGTGAAGATGCCGCTTTCGGCGCGGGTACCCTCCGTCGGGCCGGCGACCCGGTCGGCGATCGCACGCGCGGTCTCGGTGCGCGCCGCGCCCGACCGGCGTCCGATCCGGCGGAGGGCCACGACCATGCGGGTGCCGTCGCGGGTCACGTTGACCTTGGTGCCCTCGCGGTGCTCCCATTCGACGGCGACCTCCCGGACGCCGATGCCCGAGGCCCGCGCGATCGCGATGATCTCCACATCCCACGCGAAGCCGTCTTCGCGCGACCAGGGGAGGAGGGCGTCCCAGACTTCGCGTCGCGCGGCCTTGGCGCCGCACTGGGTGTCGACGATGCCGGGCGTCAGCGAGAGCTGCACGGCCCGGTTGTAGGTCCGCCCGAGGAACTCCCGCACCGGCGATTGTGCGCGGGTGATCGTCGAGGCGGTCGCGTCGCGGCTGCCGATCGCCAGAACCGGGGCCCGTTCCGCCGCGCGCCTCACCTCGTCGAACGACGAGAGCGGAGTCGAGAGGTCGAGGTCGCAGAAGCCCGCGAGTGGGGTGCGGGCGGCCGCGAGTCCGGCGCGCACCGCGGCACCCTTGCCGTAGTGGGGCCGCCGGAGCACGCGTGCGGGCGCGTCGGAATCGGCGACGATCTTCTCGAGCCGTTCGGGAGTCCCGTCGCCGCTGCCGTCGTCGACGAAGACGACCTCGCTGCCCGACGGGAGGTTCGCGGCGTACTCGAGCAGCTGGCGCGCGTGCGCGTCGAGGCGGTGGATCTCGTCGAACACCGGGACGACGAGCGTGAACGGGAGCGCCGCGGGATCCACCGCTGCAGGTTCGCACGCGCGGGCCCATTGGGCCACCATCCACGGCCCCGCGTGAGCCGAGGTCCGGGGCACCTCCTCTGCTACCGTCCGGAACCGCGATGAGACCCGGAGACACCGTGGCGACGACCGACCGGGTTCCCGGCGCACTCCCTGCTCTCTCGAGTCGCCACCGCACCGCGCTGATCGTGATCGTGGTCGCGGGATGCCTGCTGCGGATGGGCTGGGTCGCGGCGGTGACCGAGCCACCGACCGTGGGCGACCCGTCGTCGTACTTCTTCTACGGCAAGGACATCGCCGCCGGCAACGGGTACCGGTACCACGCCGTCGTGTACGGCAACATCCGGCGGGCGCTCGACGGCGAGCGCCTCCTGCCCGTCCCGCCGACGGCGTTCTTCCCGGTGGGGTACCCCGCCGTGCTCGCGGGCCTCTTCACCGGCATGGACGCTGTCGGCCTCTCCGACAGCGACGACGCGCGTGCCCTCGCCGCGATGCTCCTCAACGTCGCGCTCGGCACTGCGATGATTGGTTTCGCCTTCGGGATCGCACGACGCCTGCTCGAACCGACGGCGGCGCTCATCGCCGCGGCGTTCGTGGCGTTCGAACCGAACTTGGTCTTCCACGTCGGTACGCTCCATCTCGAGACGCTGTCGATGACGCTCCTGCTCGCTGCGCTCTACGTGCTCGTCCGGCGGCCGTGGCCGGGTGCGGGCCCGTCGTTGGGCCTGTGTGCCGGCGCGGGTGTCCTCATCGGAATCGGGACCCTCGTGCGCCCGACGGGACTCGCACTGGTGGTGCTGCTCCCACTCGTGCTCATCGCGACCAGGGTCAACTGGAAGCGAGCGCTCGGGCTCGGAGCGGTGCTGGCCTGCGGCGCGGCCGTGGTCATCGCCCCGTGGACCATCCGAAACCTGGCGGTGCTGGGCGAACCGATCGCCGTCTCGACCGGTGTCGCCGACGCCCTCTGCATGGGTCGCCACGACGGCGCCGACGGCCGCTTCGTCCCGTCGCCCGACTGCGACGCGGGGTTCAAGAAGGTGCCCCTCGCCGACTCCCAGTTGGAGCGGTACCACACGAACGTCGACCGTTCGATCTCGTGGGTGACGCACCACCCGTTGTCCGAGATGCGCCAGTGGTTCAACCGGATGCTCTGGGCGAACCGCGAGGACCACGACGCGCTCGAGCAGGTCGCGCCGGTGTTGAGCTCCTTCCAGTACGCGACGTTCTCGACGATGGCCGACGGTTTCTACTTCGTGCTCGTCGCGCTCGGTCTTCTCGGTGCACGCGCGTTCGCGCGGAGGCGGGAACCACGTGGGCTGCTCCTCCTGCTCGCCGCGGCCTCGCTCGCAGTGGTCCCGTTGCTGCTGTTCGGAGACCCGCGCTACAAGGTGCCGCTCGTGCCCGTCCTCGCGATCCTCGCGGCGCCGGCCGCACTCGCGGCGTGGCGCGGCGCCCGGAGCATCGCCCTCGCGCCGCCGAGTGAGTAACTAGCGCGCGCCGCGCACGAGCGCGCCCGGCCGGGCGCCGGTGTCCTCCCCATGGTCCTGCACGACTTCGCCGCTCACGATCGTGGCGACGTATCCGTCGGCCTTCTGGGTGAAGCGGCGCGCGTCCCCGGGGAGGTCGTAGACCATCTCCGGCGCGTGCAGCTGCATGCCGTCGAGGTCGAGCACGTTGAGGTCGCCCTTCAGTCCGGGGCGTACGGTGCCGCGGTCGCCGAGGCCGTACAGCGACGCGGTGTCGGCCGTCATCTTGCGCACGACCCACTCGAGCGGGAGGCGGTCGCCGATCCGGTCGCGCACCCAGTGCGTGAGCATGAACGTCGGCGTGCTCGCGTCGCACGTGGTCCCGCAGTGTGCACCACCGTCGCCGAGACCCCACGCGCTCGTCGGGTGGAGCAGCATCTCGCGCACGGGGTCGAGGTTCTGGTTCGAGAAGTTCAGCAGCGGCCGCATCACGAGCGCGGTGCCGCCGTCGGCGATCAACAGGTCGTAGTACAGCTCGAAGACGTCGCGTCCCTCGCGTGCGGCGCGGGCCGAGATGCTGTCGGCCGGGTCGGGCTCGTACACCGGGGGATCACCGAGCGGGAACGACTTCGCCGGGTCGACGAACTGCACCATCGCCGGGTCGAGCTCCTGCGCCGAGCGCACGAGGCGGGCGCGGACGTCGGGGTCCTGCATGCGCGCGACGCGCTCGGGGAGCGGGAGGATCGCCAGTGAGCCCCATTCGGGCGCGTAGGCGAAGGGGTGGAAGGTCTGGAGCCCGAGGAGCAGCGTGACGGGACGCCCGGCCACCTGGGGTCGGATCCGCGCCCCTTCGGCGACGGCGTCGCCCGCGAGGCGGAGCATGTCGCGCCACGCGTCGGGATCGTGGTCGTTCTGGGTGAGCGCGAACGTGACCGGGCGCCCGATGGCGGCCGAGAGCTTGCGCATCCATGCCATCTCGCGCTCGGGTGCCGCGAGGTCCTCGCCCAGCGCACCGGCCGGTGCGAGCTCGAACACGGCCGTGCCGCGGTTCCCGAGCACCCGGCCGAGTCCGAACAGCTCGTCTTCGGCGGCAAACGTACCCGGCACCGGCTCGCCGTCGATCGCCATGTGGGCGATGGTGCGCGACGTCGAGAGGCCGAGGGCGCCAGCGTCGATCGCCTCGCCGATGATCGCCGCCATCGCGTCGATGTCGTCGGGGGTCGCGGGCTGGTTCTTCGCGCCGCGCTCGCCCATCACGTAGACGCGCACCGAACCGTGGGGGATCTGGGTGCCGACGTCGAGCGACTTCGGCATGCGTTCGACTGCGTCGAGGTACTCGGGGAACGTCTCCCAGCCCCACTGGATACCGGCGGAGAGCGCGGCGCCGGGAATGTCTTCGACGCCCTCCATGAGACCGATGAGGTAGTCGTGCTCGTCGGGCTTGACCGGCGCGAACCCGACGCCGCAGTTGCCGATCACGACCGTGGTCACCCCGTGCCAGCACGACGGGGTGAGCGTAGGATCCCAGGTGATCTGGCCGTCGTAGTGCGTGTGCACGTCGACGAACCCCGGGGTGACGGTCAGGCCGTCGGCGTCGATCGTGCGCCGACCACCACCGACGTCGTCGCCGACCGCGGTGATGACACCGTCGTCGATCGCGACGTCGGCCCGACGGGGCGCGTCGCCCGACCCGTCGACCAGGGTTCCGTTCTCGACCACCAGATCATGCATGGCATGCCAGCGTAGGGGGTCGCCCAACCTGACGTCGCGGTCAGGCAATCCGTAGGATTGCCCCATGCCGATTGGGATCACCGAGGAACACGACGCGCTCCATCAGGCCGTGCGGGGTTGGGCCGAACGCTCCTGCCCGCCCTCGGTGCCGCGGGCGCTGCTCGATGCGGAATCCGAGGGCCGCCCCGAGTTCTGGGACGCACTCGCCGAGCAGGGATGGCTCGGCCTGCACGTCGACGAGGTCCACGGCGGCTCGGGCTACGGCCTCCCCGAGCTCGTCGTGGTGCTCGAGGAGCTCGGTCGGGTCGTCGCTCCGGGTCCGTTCCTCGCCACCGTGCTCACCGCGGCCGTGCTGCAGGCCGCGGGCAAAGACGTCGCCGCCGCCTACGCGGGCGGCCTGGCCGACGGATCGCTCGTCGGCACGGTCGCGCTCGGCGGCTCCCTCGCCGCCGAGGAGCAGGCCGACGGGTCGCTCCGGGTCTCGGGCGCGTTGCGCCCGGTGCTGTCGGGCCACCTCACTGATCTCGTCGTCGCGGACGCCGGCGGCACGTGGGTCGTGCTCGAAGCGGCTGACTTCACCGCGGTCGAGTGCAAGAGCGTCGACCTCACCCGACGCGTCGCCGAGCTCAACGTCGCGGGCGCATGGATCCCTCCGGCCCGCCAGCTCCGCGAGATCGCGACCCCCGAGGTGCGCGACCTGGCCGCGGTGCTCTTCGCCGCCGACGCCGTCGGCGCGTCGCAGTGGTGTGTGGAGACCGCGGCCGAGTACGCCGCCGACCGACGTCAGTTCGGCCGCCCGATCGGGCAGTTCCAGGGAACGAAGCACCGCTGCGCCAACATGCTGTCGCGCACCGAGCTCAGCCGGGCCGCCGTCTGGGACGCGGCGCGTGCCGTCGGCGACGATGATGCAGGCCCACTCACCGCTGCGTCGGCCGCCGCGCTCGCCGTCGAGTCGTTCCTCGACACCGCGAAGGACTGCATCCAGGTGCTCGGGGGCATCGGGTTCACCTGGGAGCACGACGCGCACATCTACCTGCGCCGCGCGGTCACGACCCGTGCACTGCTCGGCGGATCGGGTGCGTGGAAAGCGCGCGCGGCGACGATCGCGATGGGCGGAGCCCGCCGTCGCCTCACCGTCGACCTCCCGCCCGAGGCCGAGGCCCACCGGGGCGAGCTGCGCGCCTTCCTCGAGGAGATCGCGCCGCTCGACCCGAAGGACCAGCGCGTCCGCATCGCCGACGCCGGGTACATCTCACCGTCGTGGCCCAAACCGTGGGGTCGCGAGGCCGACGCCGTCGAGCAGCTCGTGATCGAGGAGGAGTTCCGCCGGGTGAAGATGGTCCGGCCGAGCATCACCATCGGCAACTGGGCGCTCCCGCCGCTCATCGTCTACGGCACCGAGGAGCAGCGCCAGCGCTGGATCCCGCCGACGATGCGGGGCGACATCGAGTGGTGTCAGCTGTTCAGCGAGCCCGGCGCGGGCTCCGATCTCGCGGGGTTGTCGACGAAGGCCGAGAAGGTCGAGGGTGGATGGCTGATCAACGGCCAGAAGGTGTGGACGTCGTTGGCCCACCGCGCGCAGTGGGGGATCCTCCTCGCCCGCAGTGACCCCGACGCGCCGAAGCACGCCGGCATCTCGTTCTTCATGCTCGACATGAAGACCCCCGGCATCGACATCCGTCCGCTGCGCGAGCTCACGGGCGAGGCGTTCTTCAACGAAGTCTTCTTCGACGACGTGTTCGTGCCCGACGACTGCCTCGTCGGCGTGGCGAACGACGGATGGCGGGCCACCCGCACCGCGCTCGCGAACGAACGGGTGTTCATGGGCGGCGGCGCGACGATCGGGGCGGGCGTCCGCGGCATTCTCGACATGCTCCGCGAGAGCGGCCGCGACTCCGACTCGGCCGCGCTCTCCGAAGCCGGCGACCTCGTCGTACGCGACTATGCGCTCTCGGTGCTCGGCTTCCGCCTCACGTTGTCGAAGCTGAGTGGCGTCGACCCGTCGGGGTCCGAGGCCGCAGTCCGCAAGCTCCTCGGCGTGGAACAGGACCAGCGGGTGAACGAGGTCGCACTCGGGTTCATGGCCGGTGAGGGAGCCATCGCCGACGGGCCCGCCGCCAACTGGGCCCGCCAGTTCCTCTTCAGTCGTCAGCTGACGATCGCCGGGGGCACGAGCGAGATCCAGCGCAACATCATCGCCGAACGCACCCTCGGCCTCCCCCGAGACCCGTAGCGCCCCGAGGCCGAGGCACCCACCCGACCTTTCCCCCAACCCTTCCCCGTTTGCAGCATCTGGAGCGGATACCGCTCCTTCCGCAACGAACGGAGAAGTGTGTGGATGTCACGGAGCGGAACGACGTGGACGCGGCGATCGCGCCCATCGCGGCACGGCAACTCGGGCTGTTCACCCGGCAACAGGCGGCCGAGGTGGGGTGGAGCCGACACCAGTTGGACCGGCGGGTCCGGGCGGCCCGCGTTCGGCGGATGTTCACCGGCGTCTTCGCCGACAACAGCGCGCCGAGAACCTGGGAACAGGCGGTGCTCGGAGCCGTCTTCGCTGCCGGCCGAGACGCGGTTGCTTCGCACTTGACTGCGGCCGCGCTCCACGGCTTTCCCGACACTTCTCGGGACACGGTCATGGTCTCGGTTCCGGCGGCGCGGAGCCCTCGTACGCGCGGTTACACCGTCCATCGCGTGCAGCTCGAGCCCGTCGACGTCACGGTGTCCGGTCCGATCCCGGTGACCACCATCGCTCGCACGTTGGTCGACTGTTCGGGCCTCCTGTCGCTCGGCCAGATCGCGCGTGCGCTCGACGACGCGCTCGTGCGTCGCCGGACGACGCTCTGGGCAGTTGAGCAGTGTCACGAGCGGCTCGGGAATGCACGGTTGCG
Source organism: Acidimicrobiia bacterium (assembly GCA_038328825.1). Lineage (GTDB taxonomy): Bacteria > Actinomycetota > Acidimicrobiia > IMCC26256 > JANYLB01 > JANYLB01. Next base: position 7,330 of record JBBQMI010000012.1, read on the forward strand.
GAGACCTTCGATGCTTCGGACGCTGCTCGCAGAGCGGGATCCCGCGGTCGAACGCATGGAGAGTCGACCCGAGATGCGTGTGTTCCGGACCATCACGGCAGCGGGGCTCCGGGCGCCGACACCGCAGCACGAGGTCGTGGTCGCCGGGAACCGGTTCCGTCTCGACTTCGCCTACCCAGATGTGAAGCTGGGCCTCGAATACATGGGGTTCGACCCCCACCGCAGTCGCACAGCCCAGGACCGTGACTTTCGCAGGCACCGACTCCTCCAGGGTGCCGGCTGGAAGATCGTCTTCATCACCTCGGCGACGTCAGACGATGAGATCGTGGCTTCCGTCGCTGCGTTCGTTGCATGAGGAGCGGTATCCGCTCCAAACGCTACGAACGGAGCGTGGCGGCCTACTCAGCGGAGGGATTGGCGGAGCTCGAACTTCTTGACCTTGCCCGAGGGGGTACGCGGGAGCGCGTCGACGACGCGCAGCTCCTCGGGCCACTTCTGACGGGCCAGTCCCGCGCCCTCGAGGTGGGCGCGCACGGTGTCGAGATCGGGCGGCGGGACGTCGGCGAGGGTGCGGACGAAGGCGCAGGCGTGTTCGCCGAGGCGTTCGTCGGGTGCGGCGACGACCGCGACCTCGGCGACCCCGGGGATCCGCGCGACAAGTTCCTCGACCTCGACCGCGCTGATGTTCTCGCCGCCCCGGATGATGATGTCCTTGATCCGGTCGGTGATCGTGAGCGCGCCGTGCTCGTCGAGCACGCCGACGTCTCCCGTCGAGTACCAGCCGTCACGGTCGACTGCGACCGACGTGAGCACGGGATCGGTGTAGCCGGCGAACAGATCGGGACCGCGACTGAGGATCTCGCCGGGTTGGCCGACCGCGACCTCGTGGCCGGCTTCGTCGACGAGGCGGAGCTCCACGCCGGGAAGGGGTCGGCCGTCGGTGTAGCCGCGGATCTCGTACGGGTCGTCGTGGGTGCTGCCGGTGGTCGAAGGATGCTCGGTCGAGCCGTACGAACGGACGATCGAGATGCCGAGATCCCGCGCCCGGTCGACGAACGCCGCGGGCACGGGCGCTCCGCCCAGGCCGACGTGGGCCATGAGCGTGCGGTGCTCCGCGGTGCAGCTCGGGTCGTCGAGCAGGCTCTGGAGGAAGAAGGTGGAACCCGCACCCGACGTGACGCCGGCCTCGAGCATGCCGGCGAGGACGCGGCTCGGGTTCCACACGTCGATGAGGTAGACGCCCAGCTCGCGCGTCAGCGGGAGCAGCAGACCGGCCTGCATCCCGATCGCGTGGCCGACGGGCGCGCCGGTGAGGATCGGCGTCCCGCCCGTGGCACCCATGGTGGAGACCTGCCGGAGCTCGGCGACGAGTGTGCGGTGCGTGTGCACGACCCCCTTCGGCGCGGCGGTCGTGCCCGACGTGTACCCGACGACCGCGGGGGCGTCGGGATCGACCGAGGTCGGGCCGTCGACCGGTTCGCCGAACAGATCGACGAACGCGACGGCACCGCTCGGGACGGGTCCGTCGCCGACGATGCCGACGGTCTCGAGGTCGGGGAGGCCGGGTCGCAGCTCCTCGAGCGCGGCGAGGTAGTCGAGGTGGCCGAAGCGATCGGTCGTGATCAGCGCCCGCGTCTCTGACTCGCGCAGCACGTAGTCGACCTCGCGGGGTCCGTAGAAGTGCACGATCGGGACGAGCGTCGCGCCGGTGAGCGCGACCGCGTAGAAGGTGACCGCGGCCTCGAGCCAATTCGGGAGTTGGAACGCCACGACGTCGCCCGGGCCGATGCCGCGGGCGAGCAGTCCACCGGCGAGGGCGCGCGCCTGGCGCGCCACTGCCGAGACGGTTGTGGCGGCGGGTCGGGTGTCGGACCAGATCCGCACGGCCAGATCCGGGCGGTGGGTGAAGGCTGCGTCGACGATGCCACCCAGGGTGTCGTCGGTCCACCAGCTCTCGGTGCGATAGCGGGTCGCGAGCTCGGAAGGGGTGACGCGGAGCGGCCAGTCAGCGGGCACGGCGCGCACACTACGTCGGCGTCCGGCGAGTTGACACTCGTGTCAGGGAACGGGCAGCCTCGGGAGATGAGTGAAGCGAAGCTGTTCTTCGAGGAAGTGGCCGAGGGGGCCGAGGCGCCCGCGGTGTCGCACGAGCTCACGCGCACCGACCTCGTGATGTACGCGGGCGCGTCGGGCGACTTCAACCCGATGCACCACGACGAGCTGCAGGCGCAGGCCGCGGGGCTCCCGAGCGTGTTCGGCCACGGGATGCTCACCGCGGGGATCCTCGCGAGCGCGGTCACCGACTACGTCGGAGTCGGCAACCTCCGCAACTACAAGGTGCGTTTCACGAAGCAGACCTGGCCGGGGGAGACGCTCACGACCCGCGTGGTCGTGCAGAGGAAGTACGACGAGCACGGCGAGCACTGGGTCGACCTCGAGTGCACCGTGGTGAACCAGGACGGCGAGGCCAAGCTCACGGGCGTCGCGGTCGCGGTCCTGCCGGCACGGGCGTAGGGTCGGGTCATGACCCGGTTCGACCTTCCGAGCCCCGATCTCGAGACCCAGCCGTTCTGGGATGCAGCCAAGGAAGCGCGGTTGCTCATCCGCCACTGCACCGCGTGCGGCGAGTACCACTTCTACCCGCGACCGTTCTGCCCGGCCTGCTGGAGCGAAGCCGTCGAGTGGTTCGACGCGAGCGGGAAGGCCACGCTCTACACGTGGTCGGTCGTGTACCAGAACGACCTGCCCCCGTGGCCGGCACGCGTCCCCTACGTCGCCGCGGTGGTCGACCTCGCCGAGGGCCCGCGCATGCAGACCAACGTCGTGGAGTGCGAGTTCGACGCGCTCGCCGACGGCATGGAGCTCGAGGTCGTGTTCCAGGAGACGAGCGAAGACTTCACGATCCCGGTGTTCCGGCCGGTCGCGCGGTGACGCCAGGCGCCGACGACTGGAGCTTTCCGTTCGAAGGTCCGCTCCACGAGGTGTTCCCGTCGCTCCACGAGGCGCAGAGCGCGTGGCTGAGTCAGATCGACTCGCTCCCGGCGCCCGACCGCAAGACGCACGAGCTCATCCGCCTCGTGTGCACCGTCGTGCTGCGGAACCACGAAGGCATCGTCCGCCACGCCGGTCTCGCCCGGGAGGTCGGTGCCACCTGGGAAGAGGTGCTCGGTTCGATCATGCTCACGACGCCGGGGTTCGGGATGCTCTGTGCGGTCGAGGCGATGCCGCACGCGCGGAAGGGCTTCGACTCCGCCCCGCCCCCGGAAGACGAGTGACCGGATGAGTCCCGACGCCGAGCTCCCGTTCCGGATCCTGCCCGAGGTCACCGACCGCAACCGGTTCTTCTGGACCGGGGGCGAGCGCGACGAGCTGCGGTTCCTGCGCTGCGACGACTGCCGGTACTACATCCACCCGCCCACGCCGCTCTGCCCGAACTGCCATTCGAAGTCGCTGACACCGGAGGCGGTGTCGGGCGACGCCACGCTGCACACGTACTCGGTGAACCACCAGGCCTGGATGCCCGGCCCCGAGCTGCCGTATGTCGTCGCGATCGTCGAGCTCCCCGAACAGGACGGCCTGCGTCTCACCACGAACCTCGTCAACTGCGCGATCGGCGACGTCGAGATCGGCATGCCTGTGCACGTCACGTTCGAGGCGCGCGACGAAGACGTCTGGATCCCGTTGTTCGAACCGGCCGGCGGAGCGAACACGTGACCGTCGACCAGATCATCGAGCGCCGGTCCGTGATCAGCGGCGCGGGCCAGTCCGACGTCGGCCGACGCTTGTTCCGTGATCCGCTCGAGCTCACGCTCGACGCGTGCCTCGCCGCGATCGACGACGCCGGCCTCACGACGGCCGACATCGACGGCATCGCGACGTATCCGGGTCCGATGGGTACACCGGCCGGGTTCTCCGGCGCGGGCCTCGTCGACGTGCAGGACGCGCTGCGACTCGATCTCGGTTGGTACACGGGTGGCATCGAGCTGCCCAGTCAGCTCGGCTCGGTGATCGACGCGTGCCTCGCCGTCGCTTCCGGGCTCGCGACCCACGTGCTCTGCTTCCGCAGCGTCTACGAGGGCAGCGCCCAGGGCAGCAAAGGCCGTTCGTCGGTGATGCCGGGCGGTGGCGGCGGTGGCGGGAGCTTCCGCGCGAGCGGGTTCATGGAGTGGACCTTGCCGTTCGCGGCTCCGTCGGCGGCGATCTGGATCGCGATGATGGCGCAACGTCACTTCCACGAGTTCGGCACCACGCGTGAGCAACTCGCCCAGATCGCCCTGAACGCCCGCAAGAACGCGGCGTTGAACCCCAAGGCCATCTACACCGATGCGATGACACTCGACGACTACCTGAACGTCCGGATGATCTCGTCGCCGCTGTGCCTGTACGACTGCGACATCCCGTGCGACGGCGCGACCGCCGTGATCGTGTCGCGCGCGGAGACCGCCCCCGACCTGCGCAAACCACCGATCCAGGTGCAGGCGGTCGGCACCGCGCTGCGTGGCCGACCGAGCTGGGACCAGTTCGACGACCTCACGACGATGGCGTGCCGCGACGCCGCGGCCCAGATGTGGACCCGCACCGACCTGACCCCCGCCGACGTGCAGCTCGCCGAGATGTACGACGGTTTCAGCTTCATCACGATGACGTGGCTCGAGGCGATGGGCTTCTGCGGCAAGGGCGAGTCGGGTCCGTACGTCGAGGGTGGCGAGCGGATCGCGCTCGACGGCGAGCTGCCGCTGAACACGAACGGTGGTCAGCTGTCGGCCGGGCGGCTGCACGGGTACGGCTTCATCCACGAAGCCTGCGTGCAGCT
>JBBQMI010000013.1:0-11976 GCA_038328825.1 Acidimicrobiia bacterium
GTGTCACGACCGCGCCGCCGACGAGCCCGAACGGCTCGCGGCCATGATCGACCGGTGGTGGCAGGAAGCGGAGCGCCACCAGGTGCTGCCGATCGACAACCGACCGTTCTCCGAGTTCACGGTCAACCGACCCGGCGCGCCCGCGGTGGGCGCGTCACGCGTCACCTACCGGCCGGGCACGGGGATGGTGCCGGAAGAGGCCGTGATCAGCCTGCACGACCGGTCACACACGATCACCGCCGACGTCGTGGTCCCCGAGGCTGGAGCCGACGGCGTGTTGCTCGCGCTCGGCAGCCTGCAGGGCGGGTTCAGCTTCTTCGTGCAGAACGGGCGACTCGCCTATGTGCACAACTTCGTCGGCCGGGAGTGGACGCGGGTCGACGCGACGTCGAAGGTCCCCACGGGCGAGCATCAGCTCGCGTTCCGGTTCACGCGCACCGACCGCAACCGGGGTGTCGCCGAGTTGCTCGTCGACGGAGATGTCGTCGGTGAGGGCGAGATCACGCGGTTCACGCCGATGCGGTGGAACCTCGTCGGCGCGGGACTGTGGTGCGGCGCGGATCCCGGTCTCCCCGTGTGCGACGACTACGCCGCGCCCTTCCGCTTCACCGGCACGCTGCATCGCGTCGTGGTGGAGGTGACGGGCGCGCAACAGTCGGAGCCCAAGGGTCTGGCCGACATCGCCGCCGCGCGTCAGTAGCCGTACGATCCCGCGATGACCACCTCTGCCCAGCAAGCCGCCCGGACCCTGCGCGACCACGTCGAGCCGCTCGTGGCTCAGGTGTACTTCTCGCCCGAGTGCCACGGTGGTCACCCCGGCGTGGGCGGCCTGCTCGGAAGCGGCCGTCAGCCTGGCTAGCGCGCCGCGGTATCAGTTTTCGGTGCCCTGACGGGAGCTCGGCGTCTGCTGCGTCGGTGCGTCGGTGCGGTCGCCGAGGGTCACATCGGCCGTCTTGGTCTGACCGTCACGCGTGTAGGTGATGGTGACCTTGTCGCCCGACTTGTGTCCGGTGATCACCGTCACGAGCTGCGCGGGGCTGGTCACGTCGGTGCCGTCGACCTTGGTGATCACGTCGCCCGTCTGGAGGCCGGCGTCGTCGGCGGGGCTGTTGCCCACGACCTGCGCGACCTCGACCCCCTTGGTGTCACCGGTGGTTGCCGTCGCCGAGACACCGAGGAACGCACCCTGCGCGCCGGTGCCTCCGCGGTTCCCGTTGTTGTCGTTGTTGTTGCTCCCGCCGTTGTTCCCGTTGCCACCGCCGCGGTTGCCGCCGTTGTCGGAGAACGGGCCGTTGTTGCCGAACGGGTTGACGTTGCCGAACGGCGAACCCGACGCCGCGGGGCGGCTCGAGGACTCGGAGTCGGGCTTCGCGACCCAGCCGATGCCGAAGCCCAGCGCGGCGAGCGCGACGCCGACGACGCTGAACACGACCCACTTGGGCATGAGCACATGACTCGACGAATGCGTCGTAGCCGGCGCACCGGCCGCGGGGGCCGTGGCGACCGCCGACCAGGGCTCGGCGGCCGGCGGGGCCGACGGACCAGGTTCCGGCGCGCCGACCGGAGGAGTGACCTCGGTGGGCGCCGTCGAGGGGGTGTCGTCGGCGACGATCGGTTCGACCGGTGGGATCGATCCCTCGGACGGGTCCGGAGTCGGGGTGTCTTCGCTCATGATCTCTCCTGGGGACGCGCGGCGAGAAGTAGAAGAAGGACTGGTCGTCCGCTGGTCGAAAGGATCACCCATGTCGCCCCACAGTGGCCCGCGCCCGCTGAGAGCCGCCTGAGGACGCCGCTACCAGCTACCGCCTCCACCACCGCCGGAGCCACCTCCGGCGCCGCCGCCGCCTCCGCCGAAGCCGGAGCTCGACGACGATGCCGGTGGGCTCCACAACGATCCCGCGGTGAAGCCGATGAAGGCGGCGTCGAGCGGCCGCGACGACGAGAACCAGTCCGAAGTGTCGGGCGCGTCGAACGCTGCGACCCACTGCTTCACGTGACCGAACACGATCGCGTACCCCATGTACTGACGCAGCAGCCCCTGGTCGGCGGCGGCCCGGTCGTGCATCGCCTCGCTCTCGGTGAAGAACCGGTCGAAGCCGCGGACGCGCCACACAGCCGCGAGGCCCGATGGCGTCAGCCCCTTGGCGGCGCGGCTGATCACGATCGCGGCGCCGAGCCACACCACCAGCGCGACGAAGATCACTTCGACGCCGAGGGCGAACGCGTCGGACCCGGTTGCGGTGACGGTCACGACGTGCGCGCCCGCCCCGAGGATCACCGCGACCACCCCGAGGATCAGGATCCACCAGTGCCCGGCGCGGGCCTGGAGCCCGCCGGCGCGGGTCCCCTGCACCGCGAGACCGCGCGTTTCGACGTCGTCGGTGAGGTGCTCGGCGAGCTCACCGGCGAGCGTTCCCATCTCCGAGCCGCGGTCGTCGAGCGTCGTCGTCTCGGCGCCGCCGAAGATCCCGGTCATCACGGTCTGCTCGTCGTCGGTGAGCTCGATGCGGTTGCGTTGCTGGAGCTGCCACGAGCCATCGGTCTCGGTGATCTTGAGCGCGCCGCGCGCGGCGAGGTCGACGACGGTCGCGGTGAGCATGTGCGTCGGTGCCGCCTCGACGAGCGTTCCCATCTCCCCCGGACGGAGGCCCATCGGTGGGACGAATTCGATCGCGGGATCGTCGGTCAGCTGGTACGACTCGACCTGCGGTCCGGCGACGTCGGGTCCGAACGTCGACCACAGGTGGGTCTGCGCGGTGGAGAGGAGTCGGCGCCAGCGCCGTCGGTAGAGCCAGCCGATGAGCGCCACCGCGAGACCGGCGAGGAACGCGTAGCCCACCTCGGCGCTGGTGATGCCGGAGTCGGTTGCGGTGACGGCCACCACCGACGTCGGCCAGGTGAGCCGGACAGTGAACGCGTCGTTGGGGAAGAGCTCGGTCCCGGCGAAGGTCGCGCCGGTGTCGGTCTTCGTCGCGCTCGCGCACCGCGTCTTTGCGCCCAGGCCGCCCTGCTGGCAGGTGGCCGAGTTCGGTGCTGCCGGCGCGGTCACCGAGTAGGTGATCGAAGCGATCGTCTGTTGCCAGGCCGAGATCGCATCGAGGGCCATGCGGGTCTGACCGTCGCGGAGGCTCTCGGTCACGCCGCCGATGTCGTACGCGAGTCGGTAGGTGTGCGCGCCGGTGATCGTCGTGTCGGCGTCGCCGACGCGGATCGTCACCTTGTCGGACGCGGCGTTGATGCTCACTGCGTCGGGAGTGTCCTCCGACGTCGAGACGACGAGATCGCTCACCGCGTGCTGGCCCACATCGTCACGCAGGGGGATGACGCGCTCGATGCCGTGACGGGGCGTGAACCCGAAGTCCTGCACGATCGTCTCCTGCACCCGGACGTGGCCGTCGCGTGCGACCTTCGTCACGATGTCGAACGAGCGCGTGCGCTCCGACGTGAACCCCGCGGGCGGTGGAGGCGCGGCCAGGTGCGGACCGGTCTTCGCGTCGAGTCCGGCAGCAGGCGACTCGATGAACGCACCGACGCTGTTCGCGAGCACCGACACGACGAACACGACGACGGCGGCGAGGACGATGAACCAGCGGGGCGGCAGACGCATGGGGACAGCGTGACCGAAGCCGACCCGACGATCGGGGATCGAGACGGGCTTTCGTCAGGAGCCCGAAAATCGTTTGTGGTGGGAACCGGCGACCGGACACGATGAAGGCATGACCTCGGAGATGTGCCATCTCGATCTCGATACCGGGCGCGCGCGCATACGCGTGCTCGAGATGCGACCGCCCCGCAGGTAGCCCCACGCGGCTCGGCGGTCGGTCACCCGTCCGCCCCTCCCACCATGGAGGTTGCCGTGTTCAGATCCCGGACCGTCCCCGAAGGCTGCGTCGTCGTGCGCGTGCGCAACGACGAGCCGCTGCCCTCACGCGAAGTGCTCGGCCTGACCCGGGCGCTCGCCCCGTACCTTGCCGTCCGACCCGGGGAGGTGACGGCGATGCTGCACCGCTGCGGTATCGACCCCCGCCTCCCGGCGAACGCGCGGTAAGGTGTTCGCACGGCGCGGGGTGGAGCAGTCTGGTAGCTCGTCGGGCTCATAACCCGAAGGTCGTAGGTTCAAATCCTACCCCCGCCACCATCGAAACAGCAGGTCAGAGGCCCCGCCGTGGCGGGGTCTCCTGCTGTTTTCAGGCCGACTTCTACCGGGCTTCTCTTTGCGAACTGTCACGGCGCTTCTACCCGAGAACCCGACGTCGTCCCATCGAGTGAAGTCTGGTCCCATCGCGTGCCATCGAGTCCCAGCGCGACTGGCCGGCGGGTATCCGGTGTTGATGACGTCGGGCACAGAACCCGACGTGTTCACCGCACAGCGTGTCCTCTCTTGTCGAGCGGTCGACCCGCTGAGAACCGGCCGCGCGAACCGAAACCGTGGGTTCCGAGGTCGCGCCGTGCTCCCCTTCAAAGGGTGATGACGATCTTCCCTTCCGCGCTGTGGTCGTGACTACCCATCGGACCCGTTCGGGCACCGCGATGCCGGCGGGCTTGCGTTGCCCTCGCCATTTGCTCGGCGAGCCCGCTGTACAGACCTGAGTGTCTTCTCCGTCATGTGACCGCGACGGTCTCGGCACGTGTGTCCGCGGCATCGCGTGTCGCACGTTCGACGTCGTCTCGGACCAGGTCCGCGTTGATGTCGATCGCGGCTGCGTTGCCGGCGCCGGCGGATGCGATCACCTGGGCGCGGGGATCGACCACGTTGCCTGCCGCCCAGACTCCGGGAGTGCTGGTCCCGCCCGTGGCGTCGACTGCTACGAAGCCTTCCTCATTGTGTTCGCACCCGAGGCCGGAGAGCAGACCATCAGCGCGAGGACGGTTGCCGGGTCGGATGAACACCGCGGTCCGCGCAATCATCCGACCGTCAGTCATCGCGACTCCGGTCAACCGGTCATCCACGACGACCAGCCGGGCGACCTCACCTTCGACGACTCGAATGCCGCGTGCGTCCAACTGGGCGCGTTCGACGGCGGCCAGATCGTATGTGTGGGCCAAGAAGGCGACGTCGTCTGACCACTGCCGCACTAACTGTGCGTGCTGCACTGATCCGGGAACGGTGCCCAGCACCCCAAGGGGCTCGTCGCGCACCTCCCAGCCGTGGCAGTACGGGCAATGCAGGAGATCACGTCCCCATCGTTCGCGTACCCCGGGGATGTCGGGCAGCTCGTCGCCGACGCCGGTAGTGACCAGGATCCGGCGCGCCGTCAACACTCGGCCGCCCGCCAAACGAACAACGAAGCCGGCCTCGATCTCCACCACGTCGTCAGCGAACAGCTCCACCCCGTAGCCAACGACCTCGTTCCGTCCCGCAGCCAGGAAGTCGCTCGGCGGCATGCCGTCGCGAGACAAGAATCCTTGCATGTGGGCCGCTGGAGCGTTGCGTGGCGCACCGCCGTCGACCACGGCGATCCGCCGGCGGGCCCGGCCCAATACGAGAGCGGCGCTCAAACCCGCGGCTCCGCCTCCTACAACTACTACGTCGTACCGGTCGCTGTTCATCGTGACTCCTCGTCTGTCTGGGCTCGAAAGGGACGTTGGCTGGGTGGACCGGAGACGTGAGCCAGCAACTCGGTGTCGCCCGGGAACTCCACGGCGTGTTCGCTGCTCAGCCCCTCGGCGCGTTCGCGCTGCCCGGCGATGGCCAACGCGGCGATTTCGACGATCTGGCGTTCACGGCGGGCAGCCGCGCGGGCATCGTGTTGTGCTCGAGCGACGTGTTCCTGGGCGGTCGCCGCGTCGCCGCCGGCCGCGGCGATCAGGGCGAGGAGCGCTTGTTGGATCGCGGTCATCGGAGGAGGTGCGCGAACGAGAGGATCGCCTCCGCCGCAACGGTGTGATGGTTGTCGGGGTGGATTGTGGGCCGGGTCATGAGATCACTGTGCGCCGAGGGGCTGACGTGGTGCTGATCTCGTGCTGAAGGTGCGCCGAGGCGGGGTACGGTGCACCTCATGCGCGTCGGGTTGCTGGGTGGACTCGAGGTGACCGACGACGACGGCGGGGTCGTGGTCGTCGCAGGACCGAAGTTGCGCTCCTTCCTCGCCGTGCTCGCACTCCAACCGGGCCAGGTGGTTCCCGCCGACCAGCTCATCGACGGGTTGTGGGGTGCGGATCCACCTGTGGCGGTGCGCAACGGCCTGCAAGGGCTCGCATCCAAGCTGCGGCGGACGCTGGGTTCCGCTGACCTCGTCGCCATGCGTGGTGACGGGTACTCGCTCGAGGTCTCGGTCGACGCGATTGACGTCTTTCGTCACGAACAGCTCGTTGCCGCGGCGCGTGCAGCCGTCGTCGAAGGTGATCTGCACCGGGCAGCCACGCTGCTGAGCGAGGCCGATCGCCTCTGGCGGGGAGATCCCCTCGCCGACTTCACCTACGACGACTTCGCGGCGGGAGCCATCACCCGGTTGTCCGAGCTACGGATCACGCTGATCGAGGAACGGCTCGACATCGAGCTCCAGCTGGGCCGTCACCAAGGCGCCGTCGCCGAGCTCGACGAGCTGGTCGCCACATATCCGCTTCGAGAACGGCTGCGCGGGCTCCTGATGCTCGCGCTGTACCGCGCGGGTCGACAGGCCGATGCCCTGCGGGTGTTCCAGGAGGGGCGCCGTGTCCTGGGTGAGGAGCTGGGGCTCGAGCCCGGTCACGAGCTGCGCGCGTTGGAGGCGGCGATCCTGGCCCAGGAGCGATCGCTCGACGGTCCTGCGATCTCGAAACGACACGACAACGCGGCACCACACTCGGCCATTCCTGAAGCGCTGACGCTACTGGTCGGCCGCGACGTGGAGCTGCGCGATCTCATGCTCCTCTTGGCGGACCGACGTTTCATCACGCTCGTGGGGCCCGGAGGGGTGGGTAAGACGCGCCTCGCGCTCGAGGTGGCCCGGCTCAGATCCACCGACCTGGACTTCGGTGCCTGCCTCGTGGAGCTCGCGCCCGTCGGCGACCCCGCAGGTGTCCGCGCCGCCATCGCGGCTGCCTTGTCGTGGCCCGACCCGAGTCGCCTCACCGATGCGATCGGTGGCCGGGAGATGCTGATCGTGCTCGACAACTGCGAGCACGTGATCAGTACCGCCGCCGAGGTCGCCGAGGACCTGCTGCGTCACTGCCCGGCGTTGCGGCTCCTCGCAACGAGCCGTGAGGGACTGCGAGTCGGCGGCGAGACCATATGGTCGGTGCCGCCGCTCGCGGCCGACGACGCCGTGAGCCTCTTCGTCGCGCGTGCCAACGCCGCCGGCGCGCTCCTCGAAATCTCGGACGACCAGCGCAGCATGATCACCGACATCTGCGTCCGCCTCGACGGGCTCCCACTCGCCATCGAGCTCGCGGCCGCCCGCACCCGAGCGTTCCCGCTGCAACAGATCAGCGTCCGCCTCAACGATCGGTTCCGACTCCTGACCGGTGGGTCACGCACCGCACTGGCACGGCAGCAGACGCTGCGCGCGGTGGTTGACTGGAGCTACGACCTGCTCTTCGACGACGAGCAGCGAGTCTTCGAGCGCCTGTCGGTGTTCCCCGGTGGCTGCGATCTGGCCACGGCGGAGGCGATTTGCGCGGACGAGACCATCGCCCAGGCCGACCTCGCCGATCATCTCCACGCACTCGTCGACAAGTCACTCCTGGTCGCGGTGCCGACGGGCGACGAGCTGCGGTACGCGCAGCTCCAGACACTCGCCGAGTACGGCATGGAGCGACTCAACGAACGGGGCGACGCCGTACGCATCCGCGACGCGATGGCGAGGCACTACGCCGAGCTGTGCGCGAAGAGCGCGTCTGCGTATTCGGGCGACAGGCAACGTGCGTGGCTCATGGCGATCGACCGGGAGCACGACAATCTCAGGGCTGCACTCGAGTGGGCTGTCGCGAACGACGACGCAGAGACCGCAATGACGATCGCCGGGGGAACGAGTTGGCCCCACTGGTTGGCCGGGATGGTGATCGAAGGCAAGCGCTGGCTCGATCTCGCCTTCGCATGCGAAGGCGAAGGCGCAGGCGACGAACGCACCCGGGCGCTGGCGTTGACCGGCCGTGGGCTCCTCGACTTCCTGGCCGGAGCGACAGAGCACAGTGAGGAGGATCTGGCCGCGGCCCTCCAGATCTTCGAACGCCACGACGATGACCGATCGACGGTATTGGCCAGCTCGTTCTACGCGGAGCAGGCCAACGCGCGCGGTGACCGTGCGGAGGCTCGCCGCCGCCGCTTAGCCATACTCGACTTCTACGGGAAGTCGCCGAACGACTCGTTCGCGATCGCGGCGCGCGAGTACTCGCAGGGGAAGCTCGCGGTGTTGGACGGTGACCTCGTGGACGCAGAAGTGCACTTCCGCGCCGCGGCCGAGGGTTTCGCCCGGATCGACCGGCCCGTCATGCTCTCGATGACACTGGATGTGGTCGCCGAGTTCGACGAACGCTCCGGGGACTACGCCGCCGCGGGCCGCGCGTTGGACACCGCGATCGCTACGAACGAAGCGTGCGGGCTCAGGGGCTTCACCGGATCATTGTTCGCACGCCGCGGGTGGGTGCTCATGCATGAAGGCGAGCTCGTTCGCGCCGAAGCGATGTACCAACGCGCGCTCGAGGGGGCCCGCCGGCTCGGCAACGCGCCGGTCATGGTCCTCGCGCTCACGGGCATGGCCGTCCTCCATCGCCTCCACGGCCGCGACAGCGACGCGACCGCAGCGGCCACCGAAGCGCTCCAGCTCTTCCGAGCGGGGCACTCTCGTCGGTTCAGGAACCGCGTCGACCCCACGCACGACCTTCCGGTCGCCGCCGCGGCCTGCGACGTGGTCCTCGCGGCGATCGCGGCCGAAGGCAACGAACCCGAGCTGGCGGCACGTCTGCTCGGGCGGGCCGAGCGCCTGCGCGCCGACGCCGGCGCCGAAGTGCCGTCGTTCCTGCACGATGACGAGCACCGGGCCCACCAGACCGCCCTCGCCGCGCTCGGCCCCGCGCGCTTCGGGCAGGCGCTCCGCGGCGAAGGGGCGGCGCCCGGCTGATTCGGCACCTTCAGCGCCAGCGCGGCGCTTGTTCAGCGCCCTCCTGGAGAGTGACGTCTGTCCCGCAGATCCTGCGGGCCAGACCCCCAGGAGAACCAATGAGCGCAATCCTGTTCCGCCTCGGCCGCAGCAGCGCCCGGCACCCGTTCCAGGTGTTGGGCCTCTGGCTCCTCGCCGCCGTTGCCATCGTCGGCCTCCAAGGTGCAGCTGGCGGCCAGTTCGACAACAGCGAGCGGGTCCCCGGCGTCGAGTCCCAACACGCGGCCGACGTCCTGAACGACCGGTTCCCGAGCCACGGCGGTCAATCCGCCCGGATCGTGCTCCACACCGACGAGGGGCGACTCGACGATGCTGCCCACTCCGCTACCGTCACCCGGACCCGCGAGCAACTCGCCGGCGGACACGGCGTCGCGGGCGTCACTGACCCCTTCGCCGCACACGCCTCCGCTGTTAGCTTCGACGGGAAGACCGCCTACGTCGACGTCGCCTACGCGCTCGACAAGCTGACGACCACGCAGCTCGACGACGCGACCGCAGTCACCGACCACGCCCGAACCCGCGGCGTCAGCGTCGAGCTCACCGGCGCGCTCGCGCAGCTCAAGCAGTCAGATCCGAGCAGCGAGCTGATCGGGGTCGGCGTCGCGATCATCGTGCTGCTGATCGCGTTCGGCTCTGTGGTCGCTATGGGTCTTCCGATCATGACGGCACTCCTCGGCATCTTCGTCGGCGCCGCCGCCGTCGGAGTGCTGTCGTCCGTCATGGACGTCCCCGAATTCTCTTTGATCCTGTGCGCGATGATTGGCCTCGGTGTCGGGATCGACTACGCGCTGTTCATCGTCACGCGGCACCGCCAGTATCTCCACGAGGGCATGAGCGTCCACGACGCGGCGGGAACCGCGAACGCCACCGCCGGCCAAGCGGTGCTCCTCGCTGGCACCACCGTCGTCATCGCGATCCTCGGCTTGTTCCTCGCCGGCCTGCCGGCCATCTCTGCAATGGGCGTGTCTGTGGCACTCGTCGTGTCCATCGCAATGGTTGCCGCACTGACGCTGCTCCCCGGCCTCCTCGGCCTGACCGGCACCAAGATCGACAAGCTCTCGATCCACCGCAAGTCGCACGTCACCAAGCCCGCTGACGAAACGATCTCGGGCCGCTGGGCGCATCACGTCGGGAGCCACCCGGTCCGCTACGCGATCGCCAGCCTCGGCGTCCTGTGCGCCATCGCCGTCCCTTCGCTCAGCATGCGGATCGGCACGCCCGACGACGGCAACGCCGCCAAGAGCACGACGCAACGCACCGCCTACGACCACCTCGCGGCGGGCTTCGGCCGCGGGTTCAACGGCCCGATCCAGGCTGTCGTCGAGGTCACGTCACCCGCCGACCGCGCCGCCGTCGACCGCGTCCGCGACGCGTTGCGGGCCGACCCGGGAGTTGCCGACGTCACGACACCGGTCTTCAACCCCGCGGGTGACACGGCGCTCCTCACCGCCAACCCGACCACCGCACCACAAGACGAACGCACCGACCAACTCGTCCGCCACCTCCGATCCGACGTCTTGCCCGCTGCCGTACGCGGGACAGACGCCAGGGTCTCGCTCACCGGTCAGGCGATGGTGACCGACCTGGCCGACCGCATCACCGACCGCCTTCCGATCTTCATCGCCGCGATCGTGGCCCTGTCCTTCGTCCTGCTGATGATCGTGTTCCGATCGATCCTGGTCCCCCTCAAGGCCGCGCTCATGAACCTGTTGTCGATCGCAGCCGCCTACGGCGTGCTCGTCGCGGTCTTCCAGTGGGGGTGGGGCAACGAGCTGATCGGCATCCACAACACCATGCCGATCAACCCGCTGCTGCCACTCATCATGTTCGCCATCCTCTTCGGTCTCTCGATGGACTACGAGGTGTTCCTCCTGTCACGCATCCGTGAGGAGTACGTCGCTACGGGTGACAATCACGAAGCGGTCGTGCGAGGCCTCTCGAGCACGGCACGGGTGATCACGTCGGCAGCCCTGATCATGATCAGCGTGTTCGGAGCGTTCGTCCTCGGCGACGATCCGAACGCCAAGCTCTTCGGCGTCGGCCTCGCAGTCGCCGTCTTCCTCGACGCCACGCTCGTGCGCATGGTCCTGGTGCCGTCGACGATGAGCCTCCTGGGCCGGGCCAACTGGTGGCTCCCGGGCTGGCTCGACCGGATCCTGCCGCACCTCGATCTCGAGGGCGCCGGCACGCAAGCACCGGTCGTCGGCATCGAGCCCGAGCGCGAGCTCGTCAGCGTCTGATCAACCCCGGAGTGGGGCGGGCTGCGTCGCAGCCGCCCACTTCGTCAATCCCTCGCTCACGATCAACCACCACCGAAAGGGTGACCCATGCAATCCATGACCTCCAACTATCCGGTCGAGTTCGACATCGAGTACCCGGACCGCCCCCTCGACCGGCTGTCGACCGCGTTCCGCCTTGTGTTCGCCATACCGATCCTCGTGCTGCTCGCCGCATTGGGCAGCTCCGCGTTCGGCGGGGGAGGCGGCGACGGGCTCTTCTTCATCGGCCTGGCGGGCGGTCTCGTCGTCGTCCCTCCGCTGCTCACCATCGTGTTCAGGCAGAAGTACCCACGCTGGTGGTTCGAC
This sequence comes from Acidimicrobiia bacterium, assembly GCA_038328825.1. Lineage (GTDB taxonomy): Bacteria > Actinomycetota > Acidimicrobiia > IMCC26256 > JANYLB01 > JANYLB01. Next base: position 11,666 of record JBBQMI010000013.1, read on the forward strand.
TTCAACCTCGCCTTCCTGCGCTTCGACAACCGGGTGATGAGCTATCTCTTGCTACTGCGCGACGAATACCCATCAACCGACGAGGACCAGGCGGTCCACCTCGACGTGCCGTACCCCGACGTCCGGTCCGATCTCAATCGTTGGCTGCCACTGGTCAAGTGGTTCCTCGCCATCCCGCACTTCGTGGCGCTGCTCGTCCTCGACATCGCTGTGGTGCTCGCCGCGATCGTCGCCTGGATCGTCATCGTCCTCACGGGCCGTTACCCCCGCCCGTTGTTCGACTTCACGGTCGGCGTCATGCGTTGGCACAA
>JBBQMI010000014.1:0-11657 GCA_038328825.1 Acidimicrobiia bacterium
TGCGAGAGCTCGAAGCGGCGGTGCGCGAGCTCGGAGTGAAGGCGGCGACGGCGTTCCCCGCGGGCCTCACCCCGCAGGTGCCGATCAACGACAAGAAGTTCTATCCGCTCTACGCGAAGTGCGTGGAGCTCGACATCCCCATCTGTGTGTGCGCCGGCGTGCCGGGCCCGCGAGTCCCGTTCGCGCCGCAGGACGTCGCGCTGATCGACGAGGTCTGCTGGTTCTTCCCCGAGCTGAAGTTCGTGACCCGTCACGGCTGCGAGCCGTGGGCCGACCTCGCGGTGAAGCTCATGCTGAAGTGGCCGAACCTCTACTACTCCACCAGTGCGTTCGCGCCGAAGTTCTACCCGAAGGACGTCGTCCACTTCGCGAACACGCGCGGCGCCGACAAGGTGATGTACGCGGGGTACTTCCCGATGGGGCTCACGCTCGACCGCATCTTCGAGGACATGCCCGACGTGCCGTTCCGCGATCACGTCTGGCCGAAGTTCCTCCGCGACAACGCGACACGAGTCTTCAAGCTCGACACGTGAGCGGAGGCGGAGGTCCGGACGGTTCGCGCGGGACCCCCGCCGGTGGGCAGTCGAGGACCGCAGCCGCAGCGAACGATCGAAGCGGCATGCCCGAAGGTCTGCCGATCGTCGACGCGTTCATGGGGATCCCCGTGCCCGAGTCGGCTGCGGTGAAGAAGTACGAGTTCCTGCGGAGCCAGCTGCGCGACGAGGGCAGCTTGGCGATGGCGATGCCGGCCGAGTACATGTTCAAGGGCGTGCCGAAGTACGGCGAGATCGACGATCCGGTCGAGCTGCTGGTCTCGGAGCTCGACCGCTTCGGCATCTCGATGTCGATGCTGGGTGTCGCCAACTCGGAGGACGCCCGGCGCGCCGTGCGCGAGCACCCCGACCGCTTCTTCGCGGCGTGGGACGTCGACCCGAACCGCGGCATGGAGGCGGTGCGCGACCTGCAGGCCGGCGTGCGCGAGTTCGGCGTGAAGGCGGCGATCGCTTTCCCGGCCGGGCTCTACCCGCAGGTGCCGATCAACGACAAGAAGTGGTACCCGATCTACGCCAAGTGCGTCGAGCTCGACATCCCGATCTGTGTGTGCGCGGGCGTGCCGGGGCCACGAGTCCCGTTCGCGCCGCAAGACGTCGCGCTCATCGACGAGGTCTGCTGGTACTTCCCCGAGCTGAAGTTCGTCACCCGCCACGGATGCGAGCCGTGGACCGACCTCGCGGTGAAGCTGCTCCTCAAGTGGCCGAACCTCTACTACTCCACCAGCGCGTTCGCGCCGAAGCACTACCCGCCCGCCATCGTCGACTTCGCGAATACCCGCGGCGCCGACAAGATCATCTACGCGGGCTACTACCCGGCCGGCCTCACTCTGGATCGCATCTTCTCGGAGCTCCCCGACGTTCCGTTCCGCGACCACGTCTGGCCGAAGTTCCTGCACGAGAACGCCCGACGGGTCTTCAAGCTCGACGCGTGAGCCGGGATCAGCCGCCGGCCTTCGTGCCGTCGCGCCAGCTCGGGATGCTCGGCGCCGTGGCCTCCCACGCTCGCATGTACTCGACGATCTGACGCACCTGCTCGTCAGTCATCGTGCCCCCGTAGTCGAGGCTCCAGGCGGGCATGTCGGTGCCAGAGATACCGCCGGCGACGAGGGCATGGATCTGCTCGTCGCTGGCCCCCTTCAGGAACTCCTTCGAGTTGAGGGTGGGCGCGCTCCCCCCGGTGCCGTCGGTCCCGTGACACTGCGCGCAGCTGGTGCGAAAGAGCGTCTTGCCGATCCGCCGGTAGTCGACCTGCTGACTGGCCGCAGCCTCACGGCGGAGCGAGGGCTCGCGCACCCGGTACACGGCGAACCCCACGATCAGCACGACCATGAACACGAGGCCCCACGTGAGGTAGCGGTTCAGGCTGCGATCGAGCCACTCCGGCTCGAACGGCGGGGGTTCGGGCCGCTCACGAGGCATCGCTCAGGCCCCCTTGCACTCGGGGCCCTTGGCCGGGGTGAGGTACTCCTGGACGCCGCGATCCGGTCCGGGCGTCAGGACCGAGGTGTCGACGACGAGCTCGGCGCCATCCGCCGCGAGGCCGAAGCGGTCCATCCCCCGCGGCGACGGGCCTTTGATGTACTCACCGGCGAGGTCGAAGACGGAGCCGTGGCACGGGCACTCGAACCGGCCGGAGGTCTCGCAGAACGGGATGCGACAGCCGAGGTGGGGGCACTTCTGCGAGATCGCGAAGTAGTGACGCTGCGCGTTCACGACGAAGAAGCGCCCCTCGGGGAAGTACGTGGCGGTCCCCTCGGCGAAATCCGACGCGTTCCCGACCTTCACGGTCGCCCCGCCTGCCCCACTCGACAACGGGCGCAGCGCTTGGTAGGTCGTCCACGCGGCTGCGGCACCGAGCAGCGCACCCCCGACCTTCCATCCGTTGCGCAGGAAGTCACGACGCGAGGTGGTGTTCATCCGTCTCCTAGAGCTCGACGTACCAGTGGGTCCAAGGCGCGACGAACTTCCATCCGGGACCCCGGAAGAACGTTCCCACCACCGTGAGCACCACACCGATGATCAACACCGCGGTGAAGAGCGTCACCGCGACCTTGCGATTGCGGGCCTCGGTCGCCGGATTCCGGTCGAGATACGGCAACAGGACGAAGGTCAGCACCGCGCCGAGCGGCACGAGGATCCCCGCCACCAGCGGATCGAAGCGCGACAGGAGCTCTTGGAGGCCGGCGAAGTACCACGGTGCCTTGGCCGGCTCCGGTGTGAGGTTGGGGTTCGCGAGGCCGCGCAGCGGTGCCGCGAACGCGACTCCGAGCGCGAGCACGACCGCGGCGACGCCGAGGAAGACGACCGCATGACGCACGACGAGGTGCGGCCACGAGAACACGGTGTCGTCGACCGGCCGTTCCTCGGCCGTCACCGACTCGCGATCGACGACTCCGAGCACCCGGTTCCGGCCCCCGTAGAGCTCCTCGGGAGCGGTCGCGGGCACGGCTGCCGCAGGCCGTGCCGTCGCTTCCTCCGCGAACGCGCCGACATTCGTGCGCCGCACCGCGAAGCCGTCCTTGCGGACCCGCCAGATGTGGACACCGAGCAACATGGCCAACGCACCGGGAAGCACGGCGACGTGCAACGCGTAGAAGCGCAGCAAGGTCGCCTGACCGATCTGGTCGCCGCCGATGAGCAGGTCCTGGAGGTTCTTCCCGAGTACCGGCACGTAGTTCACGAGGTTCGTGCCGACGGTCACCGCCCAGTAGCTGAGTTGGTCCCACGGCAGCAGGTAGCCGGTGAAGGAGAACGCGAGGGTGAGGAGCAGGAGCATCACGCCGAGCACCCAGTTGAACTCGCGTGGCGCCTTGTACGCACCCGCGTAGAACACCCGGACGAAGTGCAGGAACACGACGAGCACCATGAGGTGGGCCGACCAGCGATGCACGTTGCGGATGAGCTGACCGAAGCCCACGCCGGTCTTGAGCTTCTGCATGTCGCCGTACGCCGAGCCGACCGACGGCGTGTAGACGAACATGAGGTACACGCCGGTGACGAGCAGGATCCCGAACAGGGCCGCGGCAATGAAGCCGAGTCGGTACGAGTACCGATTCCGCAGGACCCGTTTCGGGACCTTGACCGGGTACACGTGCAGGAAGAAGTTGCTGAACCCCTGGAGCGCTCGCCCGCGGGGCGTGTCGAGCTGGGGATGACGGAACATCGACCGCCAGACCTCGCTGCGATGCAACCGGGCCCGGAGTCCCGTCGTCTCCGGATACGAGTCCTTCGACTCGAGCACCGAGTCGATCGGATCGCGTTCACGCACCCCCATGGACGACCTCCCGTGCGTGGACCATCGACAGCGCTCCGGGCGGACAGCGGTTCACGCACAGCCCGCACCGGATGCAGAGGTCCTCGTCGAGCAACAACACCGACTGGGACGCGGTGCCGACGGCGACGCGGTCCGCGCGAGCGATGGTGATGCAGTCGGTGGGACAGACGTCGACGCACAGACCGCACAGGATGCACAGCCCGGGATCGAGCATCACGTTGTCGAAGCAGCGAAGGCACCGCTGCGCCTCCCGGCGCGCGTCGGGCGCGTCGTAGCCGAGCTCCACCTGTCCGAACCCGATACGCCGAGCCGTCGCCGTGACCGGGATGTGGACCCGGGGGACGGCGTCATAGCCGGTCGCGAGACGACGGAACCCCGGGAGCAGCGAGATCTCGACCCTGGTCGCCACGACGGCCGGGCCCGCGTCGCCCACGAGGCTCGCGTGGATGCCACGAGCGGCCCGCTGGCCGTCGGCAATCGCGTCGATCAGGTTGCGCGGTCCCCGCGCGACGTCGCCGCCCGCCCAGATCCGTGGATGCGTCGTCCGGAGCGTCTCGATGTCGACGCGGAGCCCACCTCGATCCGTGTGCTCCACCGCGACGTCTCCCAACACGCTCAGATCCGCGGCCTGGCCGACCGCCAGGATCACCGAGTCGGCGGGAAGCACCGTCTCGGTGCCGGGTCGGAAGGTCGGCGCGAATCGACCGTCTGGATCGAACACCGACTCGACGTCGATGGTCTCGAGGCCCGTGACCCTGGTCTCGCCGACGAACCGGTGCGGTCCGCGCTGGTAGAGGATGCGAATGCCCTCGCGCTCGGCTTCCGCGATCTCCTCCGGATCGGCCGGCATCTCCTCGGGGGACTCGAGCGCGATGACGGTCACGTCGAGCACGCCCGCGCGGACCGCAGCGCGAGCGACATCGAGCGTCGTGGTCATCGCCCGACGCGCATCGTCGACGCTCGGCGCCTCCGCCGGGCTGGATGGCGGCTCGATCGATCCGCCGGCCGCAGCGCGCAGCGCAGTGCGAGCGGCGTCGAACGCCACGTTCCCCCCACCGACGACAACGACGCGTTCTCCGAGGTCCACCTCGAAGCCCTGGTTGACGTTCAGGAGGAACTCGACCGCGCGCAACACGCCGTCGAGATCGTGGCCGGGAAGGTCGAGATCCCGTGCGACGCCGGTGCCGACGGCGAGGAAGAGCGCCGAATGCTCGTCGAGCAGCTCGGTGATCGATGCGTCCTCGCCGACACGAAAGCCGGTGCGGGTCTCGATGCCGAGCTCGAGCACCGCGCCGATCTCACGGGTGATCAGGCCTCGCGCCAGTCGATACTCGGGGATCCCGAGCACCATCATCCCGCCCAGTCGAGGGTTCGCCTCGTAGACAGTGACCGGATGTCCGGCCAGACGCAGGTCGTGGGCCGCAGACAGACCGGCGGGTCCGCCACCGACGATGCCGACAGACGGCCCGGTGGCAGGTGGTACGGGGCCATGAGCCTCGTGCCACACCGAGGCCGTGTGGAAGCTCTCGACGCCGAACTGCTCGGAGACGAAGCGCTTGAGTGCCCGGATGGCGATCGGCGCATCGACCGTGCCGCGCCGGCACGCACCTTCGCACGGCGCCGCACAGACCCGGCCGCAGATCGACGGGAACGGGTTCGGGCCCCGGGCGATCAGGTAGGCATCGCGATCACGGCCCTCCGCGATCGCGGTGACGTACGCCCCGGCGTCGGTGTGCACCGGGCACGCCGCCCGGCACGGTTCGTTGTCCCAGAGCCAATCGGCATCCGGAACCGGTGCGGACGACACCATCAGATGAGCCGCCGCCGTTGGAGCCACCGCATGGTCGCGGCGAGGGCGAAGAAGACGGCGAAGAACCACACGGTCACGACCCCGACGCGCCCGCTGCGGGAGAGCCCGGTGAGCCTCGTCAACATGGCGTTGCTGCCGTACACCAGCAGCCCCACGGTGAAGACGAGGATGGCGAGAGTCGTGAAGACGGCGCGCGGCCAGGAGATCCGCGCGCCGCCGTCCGATTCGGTCATCGGGTCACGTCACCGTAAACGGCGCGCGCATCCCCATCGTGTAGTGGTCCTTGATGTTGCAGACCAGCACGTAGTTCCCCGCGGTCAGGTCGAGCGTCACGCTCTTGCTCTTGCCTGCGGCCAGCTCGGGGACTTCGCCCGCGCTGGTGTCCTCGCTGACCTTGCCGTCCGTCACCACCAGCTGATCGACCGGCGTGTCCGTCTTCAACACCACCATCTCGTGGTCGATCGAGCCGTTGTTCGTGAGGGTGAACGTCACGGGACCGGCCGGCGCGCTCGTGGGTGCCGCCGTCATGGTCATCGACATCGCCGGGCCGCTGACACCGTTGACGTCACCGACCGCGACCGCGACGGGCGTCCCCGTCTGGGCCGGGGCCGTCACCCCCGTGTCGTTGCTGCTCTTGGAGCTCTTCTTGTCGGACCCGCCGGAGGAACACCCGGCAACCAGGGCGACGCTCATCCCGACGACAACCGTGAGCGTGACCAGTCTTCCGCGACGCATCGTGACTCCTCGAGTGCACTCGTCCACCTGACGGGGCGAACCTACGACGACCGCTCCGGGTCGGGGCAGGGCCGAAAGACCCGACCGTTCGAGGCCGACGACGTCTCATCCCACCGTTCGTCGCCGCGCTAGCTTCCCCGGATGTCCGGACCTCCGGTGACCCGGCGCGAAGAGCAGTAGACGTGGGCGGAGCATCGACCACGACCTCCAACCCCGCGTTCGACGCCGCGCTCGCGGCCGGCGGCGCGATCGACACCGCGACCGGCGTCCCGAAGTCACGCGAGGAGATGTTCGAGTACTACTCCTTCATCCGAGACCAGGCTCGCGACGCCGAGAGCAAAGCCGGCGAGGGCGGGCTCGAGATGCCGGCCGGCTACATGTTCAAGGAGGTCCCGAAGTGGGAGGCCGACGAGCTCGGTGACCCGGTCGAGTTTCTCATCTCGGAGATGGACCGCCACGGGATCCGCAAGGTCATCACCGGCGTCGAGGACCCCAACGGGGCTCGCGCGGTGCGCGAGCACCCCAACCGGTTCGCAGCCTCGGTCCACGTCGATCCGAACCACGGCGTCGAGGAGGTGCGCAAGATCCAGCGCTTCGCCGACGAGTGGGATCTGAAGTCGGTCGGCTGCTTCCCGGCGGGCCTCTACCCCCAGGTGGCGATCAACGACAAGAAGTTCTTTCCGATCTACGCAAAGTGCGTGGAGCTCGACGTCGCGTTCGGCTCGACCATGGGCGTTCCCGGTCCGCGCATCCCGTTCGCGCCGCAGGACGTCGCCCACCTCGACGAGGTGTGCTGGTACTTCCCCGAGCTGCGGTTCGTCACGCGGCACGGGTGCGAGCCGTGGACCGACCTGGCGGTGAAGCTCATGCTGAAGTGGCCGAACCTCTACTACTCGACCACCGCGTTCGCGCCGAAGCACTACCCGAAGGACATCATCGACTTCGCGAACACGCGCGGCGCCGACAAGATCATCTGGAGCGGCTACTTCCCGGCCGGTCTCACCTACGACCGGCTCTTCTCCGAGCTCCCGAACGTCGCGTTCCGCGACCACGTCTGGCCGAAGTTCCTGCACGAGAACGCGACGCGGGTGTTCAAGCTCGATCGGTGACGTCGGCGCGGCGCTCGGCCCGACGCCGACGCTCCGTACCCGAGCCACGGCGGGAGCGTAGCGATCCCCGCCCGGATTGTCATGGTTCACCTGGGCCTCGCCTAACGTCGATCCGATGGGTCCTCTCCACGGCGTGAAGGTCATCGAGCTCCCGAACATCGGTCCGACGCAGTTCGCAGGGATGGCGCTCTCCGACATGGGCGCCGAGGTCTTACGGCTCGACCGGGCGACGTCGGTCGAGAGCGGTTCGGGGGTCATGCCCGCGTCACCGTACGCGAGCCTCGACCGGGGTCGTCGCTCGGCCGGCGTCGACCTGAAGCACCCCGACGGCGTCGCGACGGTGCTGCGGCTCTGTGAGACCGCCGACGTGCTCATCGAGGGTTTCCGACCCGGGGTCGCCGAACGCCTCGGCGTGGGTCCCGACGACTGCCGCGGTCACAACCCGCGCCTGGTCTACGGACGAATGACCGGCTGGGGTCAGGACGGCCCCCTCGCCCACGACGTCGGCCACGACATCAACTACATCGCGCTCGCGGGCGTGCTCGCCCACATCGGCACCGCCGGTGGGCCGCCCGTCCCGCCGATCAACCTCATCGGCGACTTCGGCGGCGGTGGCCTCCTCCTCGCGTTCGGCGTGCTCGCCGCGCTCGTCGAGCGGGGCACGTCGGGTGAGGGTCAGGTCGTCGACGCCGCGATGGTCGACGGCAGCGCGTCGCTCATGAGCGTGTTCGTCGGCCTCGACGCGATGGGGTTCTGGTCCGAGGAGCGGGGCACGAACCTGCTCGACGGCGGAGCGCACTTCTACGGCGCGTACGAGACAGCCGACGGGAAGTGGATCTCGATCGCGAGTTACGAGCCGCAGTTCTACGCGGAGCTGCTGCGCATGCTCGCGCCGCTCGGCTTCGACGACCTCGACGCAGCCGGTCAGATGGACCAGGACGCCTGGCCCGGCCTCAAGGCACGCTTCGCCGCGATGTTCGCGACGCGCACCCGCGACGCATGGGTCGAGTTCTTCGCCGGCCACGAGGTCTGCTTCGCGCCGGTGCTCACCATGAGCGAGGCCCGGGCCCATCCGCACAACGTCGCTCGCGAGACGTTCATCGAGATCGACGGCGCTCCCCAGCCCGCGCCCGCACCGCGCTTCAGCCGCACGCCCGGCGTCGTACAGAACCCGCCCGTCGTCCCCGGCGCCGACACCGACTCCGTGCTCGTCGACTGGGGCCTCTCCCCCGCCGAGATCGCCGACCTCAAGCAGTCCGGCGCCATCGCCTGACCGCGACCCAACCCCGAACATACGTCAATGACGGGGCTGTGGGACCCCGCCTTGACGCAGATTCGTTGTGCTCAGATCTTGCGAACCGAGCACAGCTCGACCGGTTCGGCAAAGCCCTTGAGGCTCCGCCGCCCGGCCGGATCGAACTCGAACGGTGTCCCCTGGCTGCCACTCACCTCGGCGCGGACCTCAGCGGTCGTGAGGATCTCGTACGGCACCGCGAGGTCGCCGATGCGCGACGCGAGGTTCACCACGGGTCCGTAGTAGTCGCCACCACGCGCGAGGAGGTCGCCGATCGCGAGGCCGCCACGCGGGGTGACGAGTGATTCGGTGCCCCTGAACCCCTCCACCAGGCGGAGCGCGACGTCGCACGCGGCCGCGGCAGTGAGCATCACGAACATCACTTCGTCGCCGATGAACTTGACCACCCGGCCGTCGTGGTCCGACACCAGGTCGAACGCACGGTCTTCGAACTCGTCGACGAGCGCGGCCAGCTCCGCCGCGGCGAGCTCGCTGCTGAGGGAGGTGAACCCGACGAGGTCGACGAACCCGACGGCGAGGCGCGCCGTATGGGGCGAGCGGTCGCCCGTCCGAGACTCGCGCGATCGCCGCACCGCGATCTCGACGTGGCTGAGGAACAGGCCGTCCATGGCGCGCGGCACCGCGCGCAGCGCGGAGATCCCCTCGAGGTTCGCCTTCGCGTGCGCCAACTCCCCCGCGGCCGCCTCGTAGAGCGGCTCCTCCTTGTTCACGAGGAACAGACGCACCGCGGCTTCGGCGATGCCCGCGAGCGCGGCGCCCATCACCCGCGTGAACTGCAGCGTCGGTCGTTCGCCGAGCAGCTCCAGCCCGAGGCCGAACACCTGGAACGTCTGCACGTCGTCGGGCGAGAAGTTCTCGACACCGGGCTCGGGCACCGGGAGCCCGGCGGCCCGCAGGATCTCGCCGATCCGCTCGACCGACATCCCGGAGCGCTCGGTGAGCTCGTCGAGGGTGATGCGCTCGCCGGGCTTGATCGCGCGGTCGGCGGCGAGCCGGTTGAGCGGTCCGACCGAGGCCGCGGCGACGATCTCCTCGATCGGGAACCCCCGCGCGACGAGCCACTCCAGCAACTCGAGCCGATCGACTGCATCGGGCGCGTCGGGGTCGTACAGACCCGCTCGCTCGAACTCCTCCGGCCCCACGGCCGGGAAACCTAGACCCGTGCCGGACCGGTGCACGGATCCCCTCGGACCGCTCAGTCGGCGGCGCGCCAGCAGTACCAGGCGGCCACGGATCGGAAGGGCCGGTACGGATCGCCGAGTGGGTGCAACACCTTGGCCGGTGGAAGTTCCGTCATCCCGTGCAGAGCCGCGTACCCGGTGCGCACGCCGAAGTCGTCGACGGGCCAGACGTCGAGTCGGCCGAGCTCGAACATGAGGAACATCTCGGCGGTCCACCGACCGATGCCGCGCACCGCGACCAGTTCGGCGACGACGCGATCGTCGGGCAGTCGGCCCATCCGGTCGAGCTCCACGGTTCCGTCGAGCACCTGCTCGGAGAGGTCGCGGATCGACGCGGCCTTGTTTCCCGAGAGCCCCGCGCCTCGCAACGCCGACAGCGGTGCCGCGAGGACGGCTTCCGGAGTCGGCGTCGCGTCGAAGAGCGCCTCGAAGCGACGGTGAATCGTGGCCGCGGCCTTGCCGTGGAGCTGCTGGAACACGATGGCGCGTGCGAGCTCGGCGAAGTGGCCACGGCGCGGCCGGGCTCGCGGGAGCGCCGGCGGCCCCGCCTCGGCGACGATGCCGGAGAACGCCGGGTCGATCGCGACGAGCTGCTCGGCTGCGGCCGCGAGCTCGGCCCGTCGGCCCATCAGCCCTTCGGGGCCAACTTGCAGACGCGCTCGGTGTACTGGGACAGACGCTGCCCGGCCGCCGTGACCTCCGGCGTCTGGATCGCGGCCGCCTGCTGCGGTGTGACCTTGCTCTGGTCCCAACCGACCGAGGCGAGCACGGGTGCGAACGCCTGGTACGCGGCGATCGTCGTGGTCACGTCGGCCTTGACCTCGGCCGGTGCGATCGCCTCGAGCTGCTTGATCGCGTCGACCTTCTTCTGGAAGTACGCGGCGAGGCCGGCGGGATCGGTCGTCGTGGGCGCTTCCCGGGAGAGCTTCTGGTTGAGATCCGCGTCGGCCCGACAGAAGGCCTCGCTGCCGGTGCCGGTGAACTCCACCCGCGTGGTGCTCGTGGTCGAGGCGGTCGACGACGTGGTCGATGCCGACGACGAACTGTCGTCGTTCTTGACGAGGGCGACGAAGATGCCGCCCAGGCTGCCGACGATGAGCACCAGGGCGAGCGCGAACACGATGATCTTCTTCGCGTTCACGGATTCGCCTTCACCGGGTGCCCCTGCATCGGGGCCCTTTCTAGTGCCTACCGGTCCGCGTGATCGCGCGCGTACTCCTTCGCCCAGGGATAGTCGGGCTTCCCGCTCGGGCCCCGGACGATCTGGTCGACCACGAAGATCTGCTTCGGCGCCTTGTAGGCCGCGATCTCGGTCCGGCAGTGCTCCACGAGATCCTCGACGGTGACGTCCTTGCCGGTGCGGGGCTGGACGACCGCGGTGACCCGCTCGCCCCAGCGATCGTCGGCGACGCCGACGACGAGCACGTCGAATACGTCGGGATGCGCCTTGAGCACACCCTCGACCTCTTCGGGGAAGACCTTCTCGCCACCGGTGTTGATGACGATCGATCCGCGACCGAGGAGCGTGACCTGACCGTCGGCCTCGACCTTGGCAAAGTCACCCGGGATCGAGTAGCGGACGCCATCGCGTTCGAAGAAGACCTGCGCGGTGCGTTCCGGGTCCTTGTAGTAGCCGAGCGGGATGTTGCCGGTGCGCGCCACCCGACCGATCTGCTCCG
>JBBQMI010000015.1:0-10995 GCA_038328825.1 Acidimicrobiia bacterium
GGCGCGGGCACGCGGGGTTCGCCCTCGACCGGCCCCTACGCCGCGGCCAAGGCCGGCATGAACAACATGACCGAGACCCTCGCGCTCGAGCTGGCCCCGCGCGTCCGGGTCAACGGCGTGGCGCCCGGTCCGGTGGTCACCGAGGCGTTCCGACAGATCCTCACCGACGATCCCGACACGCTCGCCCGGATCACCTCGTCGGTGCCGCTCGGTCGCACCGGCACTCCCGACGACATCGCCGGTGCGGTCGTGTACCTGGCCTCCGATGCGGCCTCGTGGGTCACGGGCCAGCTCATCCTCGTCGCGGGGGGCCGAACGCATCGGGTCGTCGACTACGCCGCGCAGGCCGACGGGTGAGCGAGCCGGCTCCGGGCGAGGCCCGCTCACCGGGGATCACCTACCAACAGCTCCTCGACACCGACACGCGACGCGTGCCCGACGTGTTGCGGCTGGAATCGCCGCGCTACCTCGGCAGCGACGACGTCGCCGTCGCCCACTACGCGTCGCGCGCATGGCACGAGCGCGAGGCGGAGCGCCTGTGGCCGAAGGTCTGGCAGTTCGCGTGCCGCGAGAGCGACCTGCCCGAGGTCGGCGACCACGTCGTCTACGAGATCGTCCGCGCCTCGTACGTCGTGATGCGCACCGCGCCCGACGAGATCAAGGCGTACCCGAACGCGTGCCTGCACCGGGGCCGCAAGCTCAAGGACCACGACGGCCGCTGTGACGAGATCCGCTGCCCCTTCCACGGTTTCGCCTGGGAGCTCGACGGCTCGCTGAAGCACGTCCCCGCGCGGTGGGACTTCGGCCACGTGACCGACGACAACTTCTCGCTTCCCGAGTGCCGGGTGGGGACGTGGGCTGGCTTCGTGATGATCAACCCCGACCCCGAGGCCGAACCCCTCGACGCGTTCCTCGGTGGGATCCTCGACCAGTTCGCGGTGTGGAACCTCGACCAGCGCTACACCCAGGCCCACGTCGCGAAGGTCATCCACGCGAACTGGAAGGTCGCCCAGGAGGCGTTCTGCGAGGCCCTGCACGTCGGCGCCACGCACCCGCAGATCCTCCCCTACCTCGGCGACACCAACAGCCAGGTCGACATCTGGGACACCTTCGCCCGCGTGATCACCGCGGGCGGATCACCCAGTCCGCGGCTCGACTGGACGCCGACCCAAGACGAGATGATGCGGGCGATGACCGACACCCGCGTCGACGAGCCGACGCCACTGGTCGTGCCGGAGGGCGAGACGATGCGCGCGGTCGGTGCCGAGGCGAGTCGGGACCGCTGGCGCCCCGTGGTCGGTGACCGGGTCGACGACATGTCCGACGCCGAGATGATGGACAGCATCGACTACACGGTGTTCCCCAACTTCCATCCGTGGGGCGCATACAACCGGATCGTCTACCGGTTCCGCCCCAACGGCGACGACCATCGCAGCTCGATCATGGAGTGCCTGTTCCTCGCACCTTTCGTCGGCGCGCGGCCACCCAACGAGCCCGTCCACTTCCTCACCGACGACGAGACCTTCCTCGACGCACCCGAGCTCGGCATGCTCGGCAAGGTGTTCGACCAGGACCTGTTCAACATGGCCCGCGTGCAGCAGGGCCTCGAGACCACCCACAAGCCGGGCGTCACACTGGGCGACTACCAGGAGTCGAAGATCCGATGGCTCCACGACGCGTTGGAACGCTGGATCGGGGCGGGCTCGTGAAGGGCATCGTGCACCCGCTCACCCGCGCGCTCTACGAGCGAGACGGCGAGGGTGGCCTGCTGGTCACCGACGGCGAACGCTGGGGTCGGTTCTCGGTAGACGGTTCGTGGCTCGAGGGCGAGCTGCGCGATTGCGATCCACAGCTCTGCGGATGGGTTGCCGGCCCGCAGGTGCCGCACCACCGCATCGCCGAGGCACACACCCACGATCTCGGCGAGGACCGCGATCGCTAGTAGGGCATGGTGCCGCCATCGACCGGGAACAGCGCCCCGGTGATGTTGCGGCCGGCGGCGGACGCCAGCAGCACGGCCACCGCGGCGACCTCGGAGACTCTGTTCGGTCGCTTGATCGCCGAGCCCTGGGTGAACAGCTCGACGAGCGCGTCGTAGCTCTCGAGACCCATCGCCTCGGCCGAACCGGGCCCCTTCTCGCGCAGCGTGTCGGTCTCGGTCAGGCCGGGCAGGATCGCGTTGACGGTGATGCCCATCGTCCCGACCTCGTGGGCGGCCGACTTCACGAGGCCGTTGACCGCGTGCTTGGCGGCGGTGTAGCCAGGGATACCCGGCTTGCCCAGCTTCCCCTCGACCGACGAGGTCACGATGATGCGACCGGTCTCTCGCGGCATCATGTGCTGCAGCGCTCGGCGCATGCCCCAGAACACCTGGTTGAGGTTCCAGTCCATCTCGAGCCGCCACTCCTCGTCGGTCATCATCGCGACCGGCGCCGTGTTCTCCACACCTCCCGAGTTGAGACAGCAGATGTCGAGCTGGCCGTAGTGCTCGACCGCGAAGTCGACCATGCCCTCCACGTCGGCCTGCACCGAGGCGTCGCCCTTGCAGAACACCGCGTTGTCGCCCGCACCCATCTCGTCGAGACAGCGCCGGCCCTTCTCGTCGCTCCTGCCGTTGACCACGACCACGGCCCCTTCGGCCAGGAACGCATCGGCCATGCCACGACCGATGCTGCGGGTGCCTCCGGTGATGGCGGCGACCTTTCCGTCGAGCTTTCCCACCTGTTGCTCCCCTGTCTGATGGTCGAATCCGCTGCGCCCGCTCGACCGCACCCCGGTTCGACTGCCGCGCGGCACGTCGGCCGGCTCCGCTGCTTCTCCTAGTACGGCGACGTGCCGCCGTCGATCGAGATGAGTGAACCGGTGATCCCGGCGCCGGCATCGGAAGCGAGCAGCACCAGAACCTCGGCGACGTCCTCCACCTCGGTGAGGCGTTTGATGGCCGAGGCCTCCGAGAACATGGCCTTGAGGTCCTCGTAGGTCATCCCCATCGCCTCCGCGGCGGCCGGCGCGTCGTTCGTCATCGCATCAGTCTCCATGGCGCCGGGGCAGACCGCGTTGACGGTGATGCCGAGCGTGCCGACCTCGGCGGCGGCGGTCTGCACGAGCCCGTTGATCGCGTGCTTCGCCGCGACGTAGTTGGCCAGCCCAGGTGTGCCGCGCTTTCCCTCGACCGAGGACGTGGCGAGGATGCGTCCGCTCTCCTGGGGGATCATGTGACCCAGCGCGGCACGCATCGTCCAGAAGGTGTGCCAGAAGTTCCAGGCCAGGGTGTCGGCCATCGCGTCGTCGGACATCGCCGCGACCGGGCCGGGGCTGACCGCGCCCCCGGCGTTGGCGTGGAGGATGTCGATCCTGCCGAAGTGGTCGACGGTCCCCTGGACGAGCGCATCGCAGTCCTCGCGCCGCGACATGTCGCCGGCGATGAAGTGGACGTTGTCTCCGCCGCCCATCTCGTCGACGGCGCGCGCGCCCTTGTCGGCGTCGCGTCCGTTGACGACGACTCGCGCGCCCTCGCGCACGAACGCCTCCGCCGCTGCCCGTCCCACCCCGCGCGTCCCACCCGTCACGCAGGCAACGCGTCCCTCGAGCTGACCCATCAGTAGCCACCTGTCCACGCCGGTCTGCCTGGCAACGCCGGTCTGCCTGTCCACGCCGATCTGCCTGTCCACGCCGATCTGGCGGCGAAGCGCAGATACTAACCGCGCGGTTAGTTCTTGGCGACGTACCCGCGCAGCACCAGCAGGAAGCCGTCGACCGCCCGGCGATGTTCATGGTGATCGCCCGAGAGCCCGTCGGTGAGCCCGACGTTGAAGGCCCGGATGAGGCTGATCACCATCTCGCGATCGGCGGGGCCGACCTCGCCGGTCTCGATGCCGCAGTCGACGACGCCCTCGAAGAACTGCTCGCCGCGTGCGTCACTCGCCCCGAGCTCGCGCGCCAGCTCGGGGTCGCGGAGGCGGTCGATGCGCGACGAGCCGAGGAAGCGGGCGAGCGAGGCGTCGGACCGGTTGAGGTCGTGGGCCACCTCGTAGACGGCTTCGATCTTGCCGATGAAGGTGTCGGCGCCGCGTCCGGCCGTCGCGAAGCGCTGGTACACGCGCTCCCGAACCTCGTCGAGCACGGCCCGGTAGATGTCGAGCTTCGAATCGAAGTAGTGGTACATCGCGGCGGTGGTGATCCCGGCATCGCTCGCCAGCTTCCGATTCGTGGTTCCTTCGTAGCCGTGATCGGCGAAGCATCGGCGCGCGACGTCGATGATCCGTTCGCGGGTCTCGGCCGAGCTCGAGGCCGGCGGGCGGCCGAGGCGAGGTGTCTTGGAGGGCACGAGCCGAGATCGTAGGGCGCGAGGAAGTCGTGTTCCCGCGCCCGTCGCCGCCCACCCGTCGCGGCGCTACCTTGTCGAAGTGAGCGAATCGGTGGAGGGCTTCGCGCGCCGCGCGGCGCGGTGGCTCGCTCAGTTCGGCGAGCCGCTCGAACACGACAAGCCGACGGCGGGCCCCGACGGCGACCTCGTCTGGGGTGACGGCGAGTTCAGCGTGGCGGTGTTCCACGCGCTCGACTTCGACGACGAACGCGCCCTGCTCGCCGACGCGCAGCGCTGGCATCAGCTCAAGGCCACCGAGGGCTACCACGCCATCACCGACGCGCCCGAGTTCGGCGGGTTGGGGCTGACCAAGGAGCACGCTCGTGCCTTCGGGGCGCTCGAGCGCGACTACCGCGTCCCGCCGATCCACGAGTCGTTCAGCGTGACGACCGAGCTCATCGCGCCGACCGTCGAGGTGTTCGGTACCGACGAGCAGAAGCGGCGTTTCGTCGCATCGTTCCGGTCGGCCGCGATGTTGTGCTGCCAGTTGTTCTCCGAGCCGGGCGCCGGGTCCGACCTGGCCGGTCTCGCCTGCCGGGCAGTGCGTGACGGCAACGAGTGGGTGGTGACCGGGCAGAAGGTCTGGAGCTCGGGCGCGCAGTTCAGCGAGTGGGGGCTCTTGATCGCGCGGTCCGATCCCGACGCGGTGAAGCACCGGGGGCTGACCGCGTTCCTCGTCCCCATGGATTCCGCGGGCGTCGAGACCCGCCCGATCAAGCAGATGAGCGGCGGCACGTCGTTCAACGAGGTGTTCCTCGAGGAGTGCCGACTCCCCGACTCGCTGCGCCTCGGCGACGTGGGCGACGGCTGGAACGTCGCGCTGACGACGCTCGGCTTCGAACGCGACCACAGCGATCCCACCGGCGCCGCGGGCAGCGACCGCCCCGGAGGGCGCTGGCCCCAGTTGCTCGCTACGGCACGGGCCATGGGCGTCACCGAGGACCCGGTGGTTCGCCAGGAGCTCATGGGCGTCTACATCCACAAGCGCGTGGAGGCGCTGTTGAACCAGCGCAGCGCGGATCTGGCGCGTGGTTGCGCCCCGGGCCCGGAGGGTTCGCTGGGCAAGCTCATGTGGACCGAGGGGATGACGAAGATGTCGCGGGCCGCGGCGTGTGTCCTCGGACCGCGCCTCGCCGCCGACACGGGTGAGTGGGGCACATGGGAGTGGGGTGAGCACGTGCTCGGCGCCCCCGGCTACCGCATCGCCGGTGGATCCGACGAGGTGCAGCGCACCATCATCGGCGAACGGGTGCTCGGGTTGCCGGGAGAGCCCCGCGTCGACAAGGGGATTCCCTGGCGCGACGTGCCGCGCTGAGCTGCTTGACTGTCGAATCCGCTGCGCCGGCTCGACCGCCCACCGGTTCGACTGCCGCTCGGCACGTCCGCCGGCTCAGCTACTTCTCCTGCCGGATTGCCGTCGGGGTGCTCGTGGTGATGGAATAACTAATCACTCGATCAATTGTGGAGCGGCACGCATGGACCTCGGACTCACGGGGAAGCGAGCGCTGGTCACCGGCTCGACCAGGGGAATCGGACGGGCGGTTGCGGAGACGCTGCTCGCCGAGGGCGCGTCGGTGGCGGTCTGCTCCCGCAGCGCACCCGACGTGGAGGCAACGGTCGCGGAGCTCGGCGAACGGGGAACCGTCGTCGGCGGCGTGGTCGACGCATCCGAGCTCACCTCGCTCGAGGCGTGGGTGGCCGCATCGGCCGAGCAGCTCGGCGGCATCGACATCTACGTGCACAACACGTCGGGCAAGCCTCAGAAGGTGCTCTCCGACTGGTCGAAGAACTTCGAGATCGACCTGCTCTCGCTCGTCGGAGGGGTCGCAGCGGCCACCGACGCGCTGAGCGCCGACGGCGGCGGTGCATTGGTGAGCATCGGGACGACCGCGGCGGCCGAGCATTTCGGTTCGGGGTCGGGGAGCTACAGCGCCTTCAAGGCGGCGGTCACCAACTGGACCCTCGGTCAGGCTCAGGTGCTGGGCGCCCGAGGGATCCGCTGCAACGTGGTGTCGCCGGGGCCGATCTTCGTGGAGGGTGGCGATTGGGACACCATCCGCAGCGCCAAGCCCGAGTTCTACGAGGCCACGGTGGCGAACCATCCGACCGGTCGCATCGGCACCACCCGCGACGTCGCGAACGCGGTCACCTTCCTCGCCTCCGGGGCCGGGTCCCACATCAATGGAGCCAACCTGACGGTCGACGGCGGCTTCCTCAAGCGCGTCGACTACTGAGTGGTGGCTCCCGCGCCGGTTCCGAGGGTGCAGGCGTGCCTCGTCGCGGGCGGCAAGTACCACGACATCGACTTCGCCCGACGCGAGCTCCTCGGTCTCCTCGGCGAGCAAGAGCAGGTGCGGGTGACGGTGCGCGACGACTGGGAAGACGTTCACGCGCTGGCGTCGGCCGAGCTCGTCGTGAGCTACACGTGCGACGTGCGGCCGTCCGAGGGCGCGCAGCGCGCGATGCGCGCGTGGGTCGAGCGGGGCGGCCGGTGGGTCGCGCTGCACGGCACCAACTCCGCGCTCGACCTCCCGCGGCCCGGCGGCGTCGAGGCACCGCGCTCCTTCCCGCTCTGGGTCGACACCCTCGGCAGCCAGTTCGTCGCCCACCCCGAGATCGGGCCGTTCCGCGTCGAGAACACCGCGCCGACGCACTGGCTGGTCGCCGGCATCGACGACTTCGTGACCACCGACGAGCTCTACCTCATGGACCACCCCGACCGCGAGCACCTCGAGGTGCTGCTGCGCACGCACTGGCGGGGCGAGGCCACCGGGTTCGCCGAGGCCGACTGGACCGGCGGCACGGGTGAGCACCTCGTGCAGTACCTGCGACCGCTCGGTGAAGGCGCAGTGCTGTACAACACCCTCGGCCACTGCCGGGGCCACTACGACATGGCGCCGTTGCGCGACTACCACCCCACGGTCGACCGGTGCTCCTGGGAGATGCCGCAGTACTCCGAGCTGGTGCGACGAGCGATCCGCTGGGCGCTCGGAGCCGGTGCATGAGCGCGTCGTCGTGACTCCGGCACCGACCGACCGGCCGACAGGGGAGAGCTCGTGAGACCCGACCCGCAGATCATCACCGAGCTCCACGAACGCATGGTGCGCATCCGCTTCTTCGAAGAGGCCGCGGGCCGGCTGTTCGAAGCCACCAAGATCCCGGGCTTCGTGCACTTGTACGTGGGCCAGGAGGCGGTGGCCGCGGGCGTGTGCGTGGCCCTGCGCGACGACGACCAGATCAGCTCGACGCATCGCGGCCACGGTCACCTCGTCGCCAGGGGCGGCGACCTCGAGCGGATGATGGCCGAGCTGATGGGCAAGGCCACGGGCTACTGCCAGGGCAAGGGCGGCTCGATGCACATCTGCGACCTCGAGCTCAACATGTTGGGCGCGAACGGCATCGTCGGCGGTGGCGTACCCATCGCGGTGGGCGCCGGGTTCGCCAACCGCTACCGAGGCAACGACACGGTGTCGGTCGTCTTCTTCGGCGACGGCTCGACCAACATCGGGGCGTTCCATGAGGCGGCCAACATGGCGGCGGCGCTGCAACTCCCCGTGCTGTTCGTCTGTGAGAACAACGAGTACGCCGAGTACACCGCCCGGGACCGCACGATGGCGATCGACGACGTGGTCGAGCGTGCCGCCGCCTACGGGATGCCGGGCCGCGTCGTCGACGGCATGGACGCGGTGGCGGTGTACGAATCGACCGGGGCCGCGCTCGACTCCATCCGGGCGGGCAAGGGTCCGGTGTTCCTCGAGTGCAAGACCTACCGATACTTCAACCACCACGGCATCCAGACGCTCGGCATGAAGTACCGCAGCGACGACGAGGTGGCCGAGTGGCGCGAGCGTGACGCGATCACGGCGCTCGAAGCTGCGATGGTGGCGGACGGTGTGGCGACCGCGGCCGACATCCAGGCGACTCGCGCGGCGGTGACCGCCGAGATCGACACCGCGATCCAGTTCGCGGAAGCCAGCCCGCTGCCCGACCCGGACCGGTTGCTCGACGACGTCTACTCCGTGGCCCGGTCGTGAGCGACCGCGAGCTGACCTATCTGCACGCGTTCACCGAGGGGCTGCGCCAGATGATGGAGGCCGACCCCGACGTGTTCGTGGCCGGCGAGGACGTGGGCCGAACCGGTGGCGTGTTCCACTCGTTCGACGGCCTCGTCGACGACTTCGGGGAACGGCGCATGGTCGACACACCGATCTCGGAACAGGCGATCATCGGGCTCGGCATCGGCGCGGCGGTGGTCGGGCTGCGGCCGGTCGTCGACCTGATGTTCATGGACTTCGTGCTGGTGGCGATGGACCAGATCGCGAACCAGGCGGCCAAGCTCAAGTACATGTTCGGGGGCAACGCATCGCTGCCGCTCACGATCACCACCATGGGCGGTGCGGGGCTGTCGGCGGGCGCCCAGCACAGCCAGAGCCTCGAGGCCATGTTGTGCCATGTCCCGGGCCTCAAGGTCGTGATGCCATCCACCCCACACGACCTGAAGGGCCTGCTGGTGGCATCAGTGCGTGACGACAACCCGTGCGTGGTCGTGCTGCACAAGCGCCTGCTGGGCAGCAAGGGGGTCGTCCCTGAGGACGTCTACGAGGTGCCGATCGGCTCGGCCGCGGTCACCCGAGCGGGCAGCGACGTGACCGTGGTGGCGTACAGCCGTATGGCCGCGGAGGCGATGGCCGCCGCCGACGCGTTGGCGGCCGAGGGAATCAGCTGTGAGGTGATCGACCTGCGGTCGGTCCTCCCGCTCGACATCGACACCGTGCTGGTCTCGGCGCGCAAGACCAACCGCGTCGTGGTGGTGCACGAAGCGGTGCGCTCGGGGGGCGTCGGCGCGGAGCTGGCAGCCCAGATCCAGGATCACGCGTTCGACTACCTCGACGCGCCGGTCGCCCGGGTGGGGGCGCCGTTCGCTCCGGTGCCGTTCAGCCCGGCGCTCGAGTCGGCCTACGTGCCCGACAGCGCGGTCATCGCGGCGCAGATCCGCGAGACGCTCTACCGACCGATGCCCGGTGAGCGGCGGTAGGTATGGCCACCGAGTTCCAGATGCCCAAGCTCGGCCTCACCATGGAGGAGGCCACGATCGTCGAGTGGTTCGTCGCCGACGGCGACGAGGTGCACCCGGGCGCCCCGGTGCTCTCCATCGAGACCGACAAGGTCGCGACCGACGTGGAGGCGAGCGGTTCGGGGCTGGTGCACCTCACCGGCGTGGTGGGCGAGACCTATGCCTGCGGTGCGCGCATCGGTTGGTTCCTGGAGCCGGGTGAGACACCACCGGCCGACGAGGTGCCGAACCGCGGGCCGACGACGGACGCGACGGCGTCAGCGCCCGCGGCGCGTCCGGCCACTGCTCGTCCGGTCACGTCGACGGCTTCGCACCCGAGAGGCCGCGACGGCGCGCGGCTCTTCGCGTCGCCGAACGCCCGGCGCGTCGCGGCCGGGCGTGGAGTCGATCTCCGCGGGCTGATCGGGACCGGACCCGGGGGACGCATCGTCTCCGAAGACGTGCCGGCGACGGCCGGGACGGCAGCTCGCGTGCCGGCAACCACCGCCGCGATGCAGGTGGCGACGCGTCTCGGCGTCGACCTCGCGGAGGTGCGCCCGGCGGGACCCAGCGCGAACGTCACTCGGGCCGACGTCGAGCGCCATGTGCGCGAGCTTCTCGCCGGCACGGGCGCGGCCCCCTCGACCGTCGCGGCGCCGGAGGCTCCCCTGGTCCAGACGCCGTCGTCGACGATCCCGTTCACGGGAATGCGAGGCACGATCGCGTCGCGCATGCACTCGTCGCTGCGTGACATGGCGCAGCTGACGCTGACGATGGACGTCGTGATGGACACGGTCATCGACCACCGGAATCAGGCAGATCCGAGCGCCCGACCCGGCTACACCGACTACGTCCTCGCAGCCGTCGCCGGCGCGCTGGTCGATCACCCGGTGGTGAACAGCCAGATCGTGGACGGCCATCTCGCGCTGCTCCCCGAGATCAACCTGGGCCTCGCCGTCGCACTCGACGGTGGGCTCGTCGTGCCAGTGGTCCGCCGCGCCGACACACTCTCGATCGAGGAGTTGAGCCGCGAGACCAGCCGACTCGCTGCCGCGGCGCGATCGGGGAAGCTGGCGCTCGCCGACCTCGAAGGGGGCACCTTCTCGGTGACCGCCCTGGGCATGTTCGGTGTCGACGCGTTCACGCCGGTCATCAACCCGCCGAACACCGCGATCCTCGGCGTGGGTCGGCTCCGTGACGGTGTCCAATGGGTGGGCGACGTTGCGACCCGTACCACGCTGCTCACCGTGAGCCTCACCTGGGATCACCGCGGTTTCGACGGTGCCCCGGCAGCCGAGTTCACGGCGGCAGTCCGTGACCGCCTGGAGGGCTGGGGCCCAGGTGAACAGTGTTAGTTTGCATCGCAGTTCGTGCCGGCGGCCGCGCTCAGGAAGTGGTGAACGCGACGATGCGACTCCTCGGTTCGGTGGTCAGGCGTTCGGTGGTCAGACGACGAGCAGGCGTGGGCGCGGTCCTTGCGATCACCGTCATCTCGGGCGCCTGCGGCGCGAGCGACGACCACGCCGCAACGAAAGCTCCGAGGTCGACGCCGCTTCCCGAGCCGGTGCAGCAGCTC
>JBBQMI010000016.1:0-10885 GCA_038328825.1 Acidimicrobiia bacterium
GTTGTGCCAACCCTCGCCACCGGTGAGCAGCGCGACGAGCAACGAGTTGCGGCTCGTGTCGGTCGTCTCGTACCGCCGGCGTCCCATCACGTGCGCGAGTGAGTTCACGCTGAAGGTGGAGTGCCAGAGCAGCACCGTGGACCAGAAGAAGCCGACGACGAGGCCGCTCCACCCGCCGATGAGGTAGCAGACGACCGCGAGGCTCCACGGCGCGACCCAGTCGTGCTTGTTCAGCCAGACCAGCTCGGGATACCGGGCGAAGTCCTTGATGCCGTCGTACTTCGTCTCGCCGTAGCGGTCGCAGAGGATCCAGCCGACGTGGCTCCACCAGAACCCCTTGCGCGGGGAGTGGATGTCTCGGTCGGTGTCGGAGTAGCGGTGGTGGTCGCGGTGATGCGCGGCCCACCACAGCGCGCCCTTCTGGGCCGAGGTCTGCGCACCGAACGCCATCACGAACTGCGCGACCCTCCCCATCTTGTAGGCCTTGTGGGAGAAGTAGCGGTGGTAGCCGGCGGTGATGAAGAACATCCGGACCCAGAAGAGCACCAGGCACAGCACGATCGCCGTGACCGTGACGCCGGTGAAGAACGCGGCGAGGCAGGCGACGTGGATGAGGAAGAACGGGATCGAGCTGATCCAGTTGACCCGCTCGTCACGAGCCCGCTCGAGCGAGCCGATGGCCATGTCGGTCAGGGGCAGGTCGGCGAGGGGGTGCTCCGGCGTCGGCATCCAGTACAGCCTACCTACCAGTAGGTAGGCTGCGCCACGCGCCCGACGATCTTTCCGCGGCGAATCCCGACCCTCGACCACCACTCGTGGGCGAGAATGGCCGGACATGTACCGGACCGTGATCTTCGACTTCTACGGCACGCTGGCCCGGGCGACGCACTGGGTCTCGATCCCCGACGTGCTCGGCGAGCACGGGATCGACGTGTCCGACGACGCGATGCGCCGGTACTTCGAGGGCCACGACGGGGCCGAGCACGTCGAGCACTCGCAGAGCCGTGACCACTACCTCGCCTGGCAACGCCGCCGGATGCTCGCGATGCTGGCCGAGACCGACGTGCACCCGGGCGAGTACGGCGAGATCATCGAGAAGCTGCGAGCCGGGACCTCGACGCGTGTGCTCGAACGCTACGACGAGGTGTTCGCCGTGCTCGACGCGCTCCGCGGGCGGGGCCTGCGCCTCGCGATCTGCTCCAACTGGGACTGGGATCTCGCCGAGGCCATCGAGGAGGCCGGCCTCGCGGGTCGGTTCGACGTCGTGGTGTCGTCGGCGTGGGCCGGCGCCCGCAAACCCCACCCTCGGATCTTCGAGGCGACGCTGCGCGAGCTCGACGAACCCGCCGCGGCGTGCCTGTTCGTCGGCGACACCTGGATCCCCGACGTCGAGGGCCCGAACACCGCAGGCCTGAGTCCTGCCTACCTCGAGCGTGCCGGTCACTGGCCCGATCCCGGAGCCCCGACCGATCCGGCGGAGCGGGCGGCAGGCGCGGCATGCATCCCCGACCTCACCGGCGTGCTCGACCTCGTGCCCGGGTCCGAGGCGACGAGTCGAGCGGTACCGTGACCACCACACCTCCCGACAGGAGCATCCGATGAGCGACGACCAGGCCGCGGCCGACATCGCCAAGCGACTCCGCGCTGCATTCGAGACGGGCCGGACCCGTCCGCTCGACTGGCGGCGAGGCCAGCTGCGCCGGCTCGAGGCGTTGCTCGTCGAGCGCGAGACCGAGCTGCTCGACGCGCTCGGGGCCGACCTCGGCAAACCCGCGATCGAGGGGTTCCTGACCGAGACCGCGTTCACCCGCGCCGAGATCGACTTCGCGCTCGCGCACCTCGATGCCTGGGCCAAGCCCGAGAAGGTCGCGGTCCCGTTGACGCAGCAGCCCGCAAAGGCGCAGATCGTGCGGGAGCCGCTCGGTGTGGTGCTGATCATCGGACCGTGGAACTACCCGGTCCAGCTCGTGCTTGCACCGCTCGTCGCCGCGATCGCCGCCGGCAACGCCGCGGTGATCAAGCCGTCGGAGCTCGCGCCGTCGTGCTCACGGCTGCTCGCCCGGCTCGTGCCCGAGTACCTCGACCCCGAATGCATCGCCGTCGCCGAGGGTGGCGTACCCGAGACCACCGCGCTGCTCGCCGAACGCTGGGACCACATCTTCTACACCGGCAACGGCACCGTCGGACGCGTCGTGATGGAGGCCGCAGCGAAGCACCTCACGCCGGTGACGCTGGAGCTCGGCGGCAAGAGCCCGGCCATCGTCGACCGCCACGCGAACATCGAGGTCGCGGCGAAGCGGATCGCGTGGGGGAAGTTCGTCAACACCGGACAGACGTGCGTCGCGCCCGACTACGTACTCGTCGACCGGGCCATCGAGCGACCGTTCCTCGACGCGTTGGCGGCGACGGTCCGGGGCTTCTACGGCGACGATCCCAGCACCAGCTCCGACTACGGACGCATCATCAACGACCGCCACTTCTCCCGGCTCACCGGGCTCCTCGAATCGGGTGGTGAGCCCGTCATCGGCGGCGAGACCGATGCGTCCGACCGCTACATCGCCCCGACGGTGCTCACCGCCGTGGATCCGGGCGCGCCGATCATGGCCGAGGAGATCTTCGGGCCCCTGCTCCCGGTGATCCCGGTCGCCGACGTCGACGACGCGATCGACTTCGTGAACGCGCGGGAGAAGCCGCTCGCGCTCTACGTGTTCTCCGAAGCCGACACGGTCGCCGACCGCGTGATCGAGTCGACGAGCGCGGGTGGAGTCGCCGTGAACGCGACGGTGCTGCACCTCGCGGTCCCCGGGTTGCCGTTCGGCGGCGTCGGGGCGAGCGGCACAGGTGCATATCACGGCCGCGCCGGCTTCGAGACGTTCAGCCACCGCAAGAGCGTGCTCAACCGTCCGACGCGTCTCGACCTGCCGGTGATGTACCCGCCCTACACGAGCTGGAAGCAGAAGCTGCTCCGCCGCCTCCTCTAGCGTTCGCCACCCGGATGGGGACCCGTCAGTAGCAGCGCAGCTCGACGAGGTTGCCGTCGGGATCACGCACGTACACCGATCTCCCCATCCCGCGCGCACCGAACACCTCGCTCGGTCCGCTCGCGACGTCGAACCGGTCCGAGGCCGCGAGCGCGTCGAGGTCGGTCGGCTCGACCACGAGACACAGGTGCTCCATGTTCTTCCCCGCGGGTGATTCGGGGAAGAAGTCGATGATCGTGCCCTCGTCGACGCGCGCCGACGGGAAGAACACCTGACCGTTTCGCCATTCATCGGCCCGGAGGGGCTCGAGGCCGAGCTCGTCGACGTACCACGCCAACGCCCGTTCGACGTCGGCGACGCACAGAACGATGTGATCGAGCGCCACTGCGCGAACCATGCCCTGAACCTACCCTCGCGGGAGACCGAGGATGCGGTCGCCGATGATGGTCTTCTGGATCTCGGAGGTGCCGCCCGCGATCGACGCGGCCTTCGACCACAGCCACCGCCGCGACCACTTGCCCGTGAGCGGGGCGTCGGGTCCGAGCAGGTCGAGCGCGGTGTCGGAGAGGTGCTGGGTCATGTCGGTCCACGCGAGCTTCACCCAGCTCGACTCGGGTCCCGGCTCCAGTCCCTTGGCGAGACGGGAGAGCGTCCGCCAGTTGTGGAGTCGGAGGATACGCAGCTCGACGAACGACTGCGCGAGCGCGTCGCCGAGCGCGGGCGTGTCGAGCGCACCGTTGCCCGCGGCGATGCCGTACAGCTCGTCGAGGTACACCTCGTGCACCACCTGCTCCTTGAACGGGAACGACGTCCCTCTCTCGTGGGCGAGGGTGGTGTTCGCGACCGCCCACCCCTGATCGAGGTCGCCGACGAGGTGGTCGGTCGGCACGAAGCACTCGTCGAAGAAGACCTCGTTGATCTCGGCCTCTCCGGTGATCTGCACGAGAGGACGGATCTCGATCCCAGGCGTGCTCATGTCGACGACGACGTAGCTGATGCCTCGGTGTTTCGGCGCTTCGGGGTCCGTGCGCACGAGGGCGATCCCCCACCGCGCGAACTGGGCGTAGCTCGTCCACACCTTCTGGCCGTTCAGCAGCCAACCGCCGTCGACGGGCGTCGCGGTCGTGGTGAGCGACGCGAGATCGCTCCCCGCACCCGGCTCACTGAACAGCTGGCACCAGATCTCTTCGGCACTGAGGATCGACGGGAGCCACCGCTGCTTCTGCTCCTCGGTGCCGTGGGCGAGGAGCGTCGGGCCGGCGAGGTTGATGCCGACCCGGTTCACCGGCTGGAGGGCGCGGGAGCGCGAGTACTCCATGTTGAAGATCGCGACCTCGACCGGCGACGCGCCGCGGCCGCCGTAGGCACGAGGCCAGTGGATGCCGACCCACCGCTCGGCCGCGAGCTTGGCCTGCCACTCGCGGCCCCACGCCACTTCGTCGTCGAGCGAGGCGAACCCCGGCGGGAGCTCGAGGTTGGCGGCGAGCCAGCCCCGGATCTCGGCGGCGAACGCGTCCTCCTCGGGTGTGAAGCTCAGGTCCAAGGTGGACTCACAGGTCCCAGAACCGGGTGCGGCCGTACTGCTCGAACGACGCTGCGAGCGCGGCTTCGTCGGCCGCAGTGAACGATCGGTACGACTCCTCGCCGCGATTGCGCACGTAGATCGCGTCGTCGCCCACGAGATCTGCCCTCCACTTCTGGGTCACGAGCGCGCGCTTCACGATCTTGTTCGTTCCTGTGGTCGGCGGGTCGCGCAGCACACGCACGTACCGCGGACGCCACTTGGGTCCGATGCCGTCCTGTGCGTCGAGCCAGCCCGCGAACGCATCGCCGTCGAACGCATCGGGATCGCGCAGCACGAGCCCGGCCATCGCCTGGTCGCCGGCTTGGTCGTCGGGCACGCCGTAGACCGCCGCGAGCACGACGTCGGGGTGGGCCCGGAGCGCTTCTTCGATCGGGCCGGCCGGGAAGTTCTCGCCATCGACCCGAATCCAGTCGGCGTTGCGCCCGGCGAAGTAGAGGTAGCGATCGGCGTCGAAGTAGCCGAGGTCGCCCGACCAGTACCAGCCGTTGCGGGTGGTGCTCGCGGTCGCGTCGGGGTTGTTGTAGTAGCCCTCGAACGGCCCCGAACCCTTCGTGTTCACGATCTCGCCGACGCACTCCTCCGCGTTCACGAGGCGGCCGGTGTCGTCGAAGCGCGCGACGGCCATCTCGCGGCCGTCCTCGTCGACGACCTGCACACCCTCGCCCGCGCGTCCGAGCGCACCGGGACGCGACTCGCCGTCGCGGTTCACCGCGACTCCGCCTTCGGTCGCGCCGTAAGCGTCGATCACCTCCACTCCGAAGCGACGCGCGAACTCGCCGACGATCTGCGGCGAGCCCTCATTGCCGAAGGCGACGCGCAGCGGGTTGTCGGCGTCGTCGGGGAGCTCGTCGGTCGCGAGGATGTACGCGAGCGGCTTGCCCGTGTAGTTGAAGTAGGTCGAGCCGTAGCGGCGGATGTCGGGCAGCCAGCCGCGCGCGCTGAACTTGCGACCGAGACCGACCGACGCGCCGTACACGATCGACGGCGCCCATCCGACCTGCACCGCGTTCGAGTGGAAGAGCGGCATGCACACGTAGCCGACGTCGTCGGGACCGAGATCCATGATGATGCCCATGCGGTTGCCGGTCACGAGGAGCCGTCGTTGCGAGCAGATGACCGCCTTCGGGGCGTCACTCGTGCCGCTCGTGAAGATGAGGGCCCAGATGCCGTCGACGTCGGGTTCGATGCCGGGGTCGGTGGCGGGCACGCCCGCGAGCGCGGCGTCGAGCGAGTCGCCCACCACGAGCACCGGCGGCAGATGGTCGAGGATGGGCTCGAGCAGCTCGAGGTGACGGGGCTCGGTGAGCACGAGTCCGCAGTGGGTCTGCTCCACGTCGCGGAGCAGGTGCTCGCCCCGCCGGGTGTGGTTCAAGCCGACCACGGCCGACCCGGTGAGCGCGGCGCCACCGAACGCGAAGAGGTACTCCGGGACGTTGTCGAGGAGGACGGCCACGTGCGCCGGCGCGCCGGTCGGCAGTCGGTCGCGGAAGAGGTTCCCGTACCGACACGACTCGGCAACGTACTCGGCGTGGGTCCAGATCCGGTCCTCGAAACGCACCGCGGGGCGGTCACGGATCGCCGGATCGGTCGCGTTGCGCCGGAGCAGCGCGGCGGCGTTCGGCGCCGGGAGCGGCGCCTGACCCGGAGCGGGAACGGCCCGCGACGCGAGCGGCGAACGACCTGACATCGGCGTCACTCTACGCCGCCGCAGTTGCTCGATCCGGCGGGTGCGGAGGTACCGTCCGGGAGTGCCCACCGCGCCGGAGACGCTCACGACCGACCGCCTCACGCTCGAGCGAGTGAAGCCCGGCGACCGCGCGTTCCTCGAGGAGCTGTGGACTGATCCCGCCGTCGCCGCGACGCTCGGCGGTGTGCCGGATACCGACGCCCTCGACGCCCGGATCGCGCGCCTGGTCGGGCGCTGGTCGGAGGTCGGGTTCGGTACCTGGATCATGCGGACTCCGAACGGACCCGTCGGCTACTGCGGGCTCGCGCCCACCGACGTCGGCGGCCCCGGCGGGGTCGAACTGCTCTACGCCCAACGTGGCGACGCCTGGGGCAACGGCTACGTCACCGAAGCCGCGCGGGCGGTCCTGGCCCTCGCGTTCGACCCCGTCGACGGGCCCGGACTCACCGAGGTCGTCGCGTTCACCCTGCCGACGAACGCGGCGTCGCGCGCGGTGATGGAACGCACCGGGTTCACCCACGTCGGTGACGTCGATCACGCCGGCCTCCCCCACGTCCTCTACCGCCTCGTCGCGACCGAAACGGCGACCTGACACCTCCGGCCCTCGTCAGGCCCCCGTTCTGGTCAGGTTCTGGCGCTCATGGGACAGCCACAGATGACCGGAACGAGGTTTCAGACCTGGCGGAGCCAGACGGCCATGCGACTCGGGCCGCGGTTGGCCCACGTGAAGTACGGGATCGCGACGAGCGTGACGTCGCGTTCGCCCACGGCGCGGTCGAGCAGTGCCTGGTAGAGGTCACCCCACGCGGCGTCGGGAACCTTGCCCGGTGCCTGGAGCACGACGATGCCGTCGAGCAGGCCGGAGCGGTGCTGCACGACGATCTCGTCGGAGCGACGCACGGCGAGCCCGGCCACGAGCGGGTCGATCTCGGGGTTGTCGGTGCTCTCGACGCAGTAGACGAGCGGACCGCGTCGCAGGGCGACGCTTCCCCGGTTCTCCGCGACCCTCGGGTTGCACCCCACGAGCGCGGGACGCACGTCGAGGTCGATCACCACGAGATCGCCCTCGGACCATCGCCCCCGGATCTCGAGGTACTCGCCCGGCACCGGTCGGGCCGACCACGGCGCGCCGTTCACCGCGACGACCGTGCGCGACGACCACGCGGGGACGCGCAGGAACAGCGAGCGCTCGGCTTCGGGATCGGCGCCGGGTGCCGGCTCCACGTGGAGCTCGACCCGACCCTCCCACGGGAACACCGTCCGCTGCTCCACCGAGAGACCGGCGGCCTGCACTCGCGACGCGCCGTAGAGATGCACCCAGAGGCCGGCGTCACTCTCGCCGTAGCAGTAGCCGGGCAGCGACGCGAGCAGCCGCGCCACGTTGGGCGGACAGCACGTGACGTCGCGCCAGGGCTGACGCGCGAGCGGGAACGGACCCGCCATGTCGAACGCGAAGGTGTTGACCTCCCACGGATCGGCCTCAGCGTTGCCCGTGGCCGCGAGCGGGTTCGCGTAGAACCACTCGTCGCCCGCGAGCGACACGCCGGCGAGGAACGCGTTGTGCAGCGCGAGCTCCATCCGGTCGGCGTACGCGGCGTCGCCGGTGCGGGCCAACATCCGCCAGGCCCACTGCACGACCGCGACGGCCGCGCACGTCTCCGCGTACGCCCCTTCGTTCGGGAGCTCGAACGGTCGGCCGACCGACTCCCCGATCCACCGCCCGCCGATCCCGCCGGTCACGTACGAGCTCTCCTCCACCATCTGCGTCCAGAGACGGTCGAGCGTTTCGATCGTGTCGACGTCGCCCGTCTCGAGCGCGATGTCGGCGAGCCCGGCGGCGAAGTACGCGGCGCGCACCGCATGACCCGCGAGGCCGATGTCGAGGTCGAGCTCGACCCGTCGGCAGAGCGCGACGGCGAGCGCGAGGTAGCGCTCCTCCCCCGTCTCGCGGCAGAGCTCGACCAGGGCCATCTCGACTCCGGGGTGCGCGTCGGTGACCGGCCGGCCCTCGGGGCCCAGCTGCGCGACCGCAAGGTCGGCGAAGCGGCAGGCGGCGTCGAGAAGGGCGCCGTGGTCACTGACCCGGGCGCGGGCGATCGCCGCCTGCAGGAGATGCCCGGCGCAGTAGAGCTCGTGGGACCAGTCGAGTCCGGCGAACTGCTCGTCGGGTCCGAAGGCCGTGTCGAGGTACCCGTCGGCCCGTTGCGCGCCCACCACCGTGGCGGTGACCTCGCGGAGACGACCGTCGAGATCGGCGTCGGGACACCCGGCGAGCGACCACGCCGCGGCTTCGATCCACTTGTAGAGATCGGAGTCGGAGAACCAGAACCCCTGGCGCTCGTCGCCGCGGAAGTTGGCGACGACGCCGTGGTCCTCGAACCGTTCGAACAGGCGCGGGATCCCCTGGGCGCGGCTCGCGGTGACCCGTTCCTGCCACAGTCCCTCCAGCAGCTCGACCGCGCCGACGGGCACCGCGTGCACGACGGCGTGGGGGCTCCTGCGGGTGTCGGTGACGCGACTCATGGCCTCCCATCATGTCCGTAGACTCGACCTCGTGGTGCGATCCGCGATGACCTGCGGGAACAGCTGATGGAGGACCGGCGCACGCGGGCGCTCTACCTCGAGTCGACGGATCGCGACCCCGACACCTACGCGGCCGAACGGGTGCCCGAGGTGCTCGACGGATCGGGCGTGACGCGCGCGACCTGGTGGGAGAACGCCGGGCGCGACCGCACCGATCTCCCACGCGTGCTCGAGGAGTTCTCCGTGCTGGGTGTGTACGAGGTCGACGAGACCTTCGTCGCGCCGTCGACACCACCCGACGTGACCGGCCACCACTTCGTGCGGACCGCCCGTCCCGGACAGGGGTGCCTCACCGGGCGGCCGACGATCGGGATCTCGCTCGTCCTCATCAGCCCGAAGGCCCCCGATCAGGCTCAGGCACTCCGCGACTGGGCCGACTTCGTGCACATCCGCCACATCGCCGCCGCAGGGGTTCCGGGCTACACGATGATCACGCCCTACGAGCACGTCGACGGCGGCGATCCCCGCTTCCTGCACTTCTACGAGATCGACCGCGACGATCCCGAGGCCGTGTTCCAGTCGATGACCCCGCTCGTGGCCGCGCGCTTCGGGGGCTACAACACGCCCGAGTACCGCGCGTGGGCGCACACGGCGGAGCTGCAGATCATGTACGTGAACACGTTCCGCCGGCTCGGTGCCGCGCCGACGTGAGTGCTGCCTACTTCACGGTCGCGAACGGCCAGCGCGCCTGCAGGGACTTCGAGGCGACGCCCGTCGACGACGCCCTCGTCGAGCAGCTGCTCGAGGCGGCGACGCACGCACCCAGCGCCGAGAACTCGCAGCCGTGGGTGTTCGTCGTCGTCCGCGATGCCACCACCCGTGCGGCGATCGGCGCCATCACCGCCGACGCGTGGGTGCAGCGCGGCCGCGACTTCTCGCGCGACCGCCTCACGCCGAGCCTGTTCACCGAGGTCGAACGGGGTGCGACCGGCGGAGTGAGTGACGCGCCGGTGCTCGTCGTCGTCGCCGGCGACACGACGCGATGCGTCGCGGCCGCGCTCGCCGCGTCGATCTTCCCCGCGATCCAGAACCTCCTGCTCGCCGCGAACGCCGCGGGTCTCGGCAGCGCGCTCACCACCCTGCCGACGTTCGCCGGCGACCTGTCGACGCTCCTCGGGCTCCCCGACCACGTCCGGCCCGTCGCTGTGATCCCGATCGGCTACCCGGCGCGCCCCCTCGGCCCGCCCCGCCGCATCCCCGTCGCCGACAAGACCCACCGCGAGACGTTCGGCAACCCCTGGTAGGGAGTCAACCCTCGTCTCGGGTCAGTAGCCCTCTTCGGGGTCGACGACGTTCGCGAGGGGCTCACCCGCGACGCAGCGCTGCAGGTTGTCGATGAACAGGTCGAGCGCCGGGTCGAAGCCGGCGGGTGATCCCCAGGAGACGTGCGCGCTCAGCCACACCGACGGGTGCGAGTACAGCCAGTGCCCGGCCGGGAGCGGCTCCGGGGTGACGGTGTCGAGCGTGGCGTGGGCGACGCGTCCGTCGTCGAGGGCGACGCGCAAGGCCTCCTGATCGACGAGGGAACCGCGCGCGATGTTCACGAGGTGCGCGCCCCGCTTCACGCGCACGAACGCGTCGGCGTCGAGCAGCTGCTGGGTGTGCGCGGTGGCGGGCGCGGCGAGCACGAGGTGGTCGGAGGTCGTGAGCAGCTCGTCGAGCGAGGTGACGACCTCGACTCCCACGACCGGGCTCGGGGTCGCGGTGCGCCGGAGGGCCCGCACGTGCATCCCGAACGGCACCGCCCGTTCGGCGACGGCGGCGCCGATTCCCCCGAGGCCGACGAGGCCGAGGTTGCGGCCGTCGAGACCGCCGAGCTCGGCGAAGTTCCAGTGCTTCGGCGGTTCGTCGAGCCAGATCTCGGGCAATCGCTTCTCGAACGCGAGCATCGCGGCGAGGACGAACTCCGAGATCGGGATCGCGCTCGCGCCGCGCGCGCAGGTGACCGTCCCGCCCTCGTAAATAACGCGCGGGACCTAGTCTACACAGGTGCCAGACAGCATCACCCACTGGACGAACGCGTCGAGATCGAGTGAATGGGGGCCGTAG
>JBBQMI010000017.1:0-10863 GCA_038328825.1 Acidimicrobiia bacterium
ATCCCGAAGCGGAATCCATTTCCTCACCAGACCATGCGATCCGGTGAGGACATCCGGTATTAGCACGAGTTTCCTCGAGTTATCCCGGTCTTCGGGGCACGTTCCTCACGTGTTACGCACCCGTTCGCCACTTTCCGCCCGGGCAAGCCCGGGTTTCACGTTCGACTTGCATGTGTTAAGCGCGCCGCCAGCGTTCGTCCTGAGCCAGGATCAAACTCTCCATCGAGATCATCAGCCGGGCCGGCCGGGCGAACCCGATCGGACATGGCTTTCAAATCTGTTTGAAAAGCTGTCGATCGAAGCCACTGACCTCGACCGACAACCAAAATTGCTGTGACGTGGAACATCCCCTCCTCACACCCGAGGGCGTGAGGCGACGATGCCCGCACTGGCTTTTGGCATCACTATTCCGTTTTCAAGGAGCCGCTGCCCGAGACCGCCACGAGCTGTGAAGCCGCGACGCTCGGACCGACACTCGATCCATCTTCCCGGGGGCCGTGTCTGGCTGGTGATCCGGCGCGACGTGCGCGCTGGACCGCCGGGGAGGGGGGCCGTCCGTGTCAATCCGCCCGAACCGTTGCCTTGGGAGAGGCTCCGGTGGGCGGACCTGTAAACCTACCGAGTGCCGCACCCTCTGTCAAGAACCCGGGTTCCGGGCCTGTTCTCCAGGCCGGGATGTGCGGATCGTCGAGTGCGGGGGTACACCAACGGCGTGTCGTACCGTAGCGCACCGGGCCGGGCGCGTCAGCCCAGGCTGGTGCGGACCGCGCAGGACCCGTCGAGACACCTCTCAGCCGGCTTCCGCGCCCATCAGCTCGAGCCGGAACGGAGCGTCCACGACGACGTCGAAGCGCCCGCGGCCGGTCTTCTCGATTCGGATGGGCGAGGCGCGCTCGTCGAGCCGTCGCTTGAGGAGGATGAGGCGGCTCTCGAAGTTGTCCCGGAAGTCGGGCAGGTCGAGGGACGGGTCGAGACGCACCTCGCGGTTGGTGAAGGCGGTCCGACCCTCCTCCCGGTGCTGGCGCAGGAGGGACCAGAGCAGCCGACCGGCGACGCCCTTGATGAGGTACTCACCGTCGAGGAACGTGCTGCCGTCGACCACGAAGTGGCGGATGCGCACTTCGGCGGTCCCGGTCGGCGCGGGTCGCGACGTGGGCGTGACCGCGAACGCACCGGCGTTTCGCACCTCGGCTCGCAGTGTCTGGAGCGTGCTGGCCACGATCGACGCGACGACGGTGAGCATCGCCGCGTCGGAGAGCATGAACCGCTCGTCGTCGGGATGCTCGACGAGGACGACACCGACGAGCTGTCCGAGCGCGAGCGCCGGCACGGCGAGTTGGCTGCCGGGGCGGGCGAGGCCGACCATCGGGACCTCGTGCCCGGGGCCGACGTCTCCGGTCTGCTCGAACGACCGCCGGATCGAGCGCGTGTACTTCGTCATCTGACCGACGTTGCCGACGAGGATGGGAGTGCAGTGGACCGCCGCCGCACCGACCGCGCCGACACCGACACCGACCTCGACCTCCGCGCCGATGCCGGCGGCGTCATACCCGTGGCTCGCGATCGTGAACAGCCGGGTGCCGTCCTCGTCGAGGAGCAGGAGCTGGGAGTGCTCGTACCCGAGCAGCTCGGCGAGGCCGTCGACGGTGATGCGCACGAGCGAGTCGAGGTCGGCACAGCGGCTGAGCCGCGCGCACAGCTCGCCCAGCTGGGCCGGGCCGGGTCCGTCGCCGGGCGCGGGTGCGGAGGCCGCGAGCTCGTCGTCGGAGACGTACACCGTCTGTTCCACCTCGAGGACGCGCAGGACGTCGGCCGAGGACAGCTTGAACACTCCCTGCATGCCGGTGAGCGCCGCGATCATCGAGAGGTCGTTTCGGAGCCGGTCGAAGGTCGGACCGCGTCGTTCCGTCCGCTCGTAGACCGCCGTGAGCCGGTAGTTCTCATGGGTGTCGGATTGCATCAGGAGCAGGCTCGCGACCGGGTTCTCGGCGAGGTTGCGACTCGACTTGGAGAGGAACTGGTTCGAGATCGCGATCCGTTCGTCGTCGACCGGGTGGGCGCGGGACAGGTAGGTGACGTTCGGGACGCCGTCGGCGGAGACGGTCGCGATCACCACCGGCACGAGGCCGTTGAAGCACCGCTCGAGGTCGCCGATCGTCAGCTCGTCGGACGGCCCTCGGCTCATGCGGCGCCGTCGGCGAGGGGCGTGCCGGCGTTCGGGCCGGGCGTCTGGTCGTAGACCTCGACCACGTCGAGCTCCACGACGAGGAGGTCGTGGGGGACGAGGCGCTCCATGAGGTGGCGGGGCCTCATGTCGACGACCTCGACGTTGGAGAAGAAGGCTTCGCAGTGGGCGGCCAGGTTGGTGCGGTCGCTCGCGGTCATCGAGTCGACCGCGGTGACCGGTCCCTTCGCCTGCACGGTGGCGAGGGTCTTCACGTCGCCGCCCGTCACGGCGAACCACACGCCGAGCAGGCCGTCGGGCGGGTAGCCGAGGGCCGCCACGTCGGCGGCTTCGATGATGACGCGGGCCCGCCCGCCACCGTCGAGGAGGGTCACGCCCCACGCCCGTCCGGCCAGCGGCGCGCCATCGGGTCTGACGAAGCCGACGATGAGGCCGCACCCGGTCTCGAGCAACGGGAGGCCCGTCGTGGTGGATCCGAGGCCGTCCGGAGTGCTCATAGGAGGAAGTTAGCAATCACGTACGGACCTCTCAGCAGCACGTTCGCGCACGATCCCCGATGATCTGTGCAGGCGCCGCATCGGGCGGCGCAGACCAGGAGGATCCACGATGCACGACCCACGCGCACCCCACACGACCGTTCCGTTCGACCTGTACCGCGACGTCCACAAGGCGATCCGGGTCGCCATGTTCGACGTCGTCGCCGAGGCCGGACGCCTCGACCCGTCGGACCGGACCGCTCGCAGCGCGCACGCGGCGAAGGTGGCCGACCTGGCGCGCTTCCTCGTCATCCACGCCGAACACGAGGACACGGTGCTCGACGGACCGGTCCGCGAGGTACTACCCGAGATCGCCGACGACATCGCCGCCGCCCACGCCGCGCTCGAGACGCGGATGCACCGACTGGCGGAGCTGGCCGATCTGGCCTTCGACTGCTCGCGCGACGACGACCGGGCCGCGGTGCACGACCTGTACCTCGAGCTCGCGTCGTTCGTGGCGAGCTACCTCGAGCACCAGGACGTCGAGGAGCGGGTGGTGATGCCCGCGCTCTGGGCCTCGTTCGGGCTCGAGCGGCTCCTCGAGCTCAACGGCCGGATCCTGGACCGCATCTCACCCGACGACATGGGGTGGAGCCTGGCGATGATGCTGCCCGCGATGAACGTCGACGACCGCACCGAGCTGCTCGGGGGCATGCGAGCCGACGCGCCGGCCGAGGCGTTCGCCGGAGCTTGGGCCCTCGCGGGCCAGGTGCTCGAGCCGGACGACACCGCCCAGCTCACGACGCGTCTCGGCCTCGAACCCGTCTCCACGGGTTGACCGCCGGGAGCTCGGATCACTCCCGAGACGACGATCACCCGATCACGGCGACGCGCGCCCAGTGGCGCTTGCCGACCTGCACGGTGGTGCCGTCGGCGGCCTCGGCGGTCACGCTCGTGTCGGCGTCGGTGATGCGCTCTCCGTCGATCCGGACCGCTCCCTGCTCGACCTGACGCCGCCCGGCCTTGTTCGACTCGACGAGGCCGATGCGGTTGAGGAACGGGCCGATCGTCATCGGCAGCTCGCCTCGGGGCACCTCGACGTCGGGCACGTCGTCGGGTGCAGCGTGGTGCTTGAAGACTCGGTCGAACTCGGCCTCTGCTGCCCTCCCGCTCCCGGGTGGCCCGCTCGCCGTCGGGTGGTAGAGGTCGACGATCGTGCGGGCCAGGGTGCGCTTCGCGGCGTTGCGCGCCTTGCCGTCGCCGGCCTCGAATTCGGCGACCGCGGCGTCGACGAGGTCGGGGTGCCAACCACTGGTGAGAGCGATCCACCGGGGAACCAACGCGTCGGGGATGCTCATGATCTTGCCGAACTGCTCGCTCGGTGGTTCCGCGATCCCGACGTAGTTGCCCAGCGACTTCGACATCTTCTGCACTCCGTCGAGGCCCTCGAGCAACGGGGTGGTCATCACCACCTGCGGTTCCTGGCCGGCGTGGTCCTGGAGCTGGCGGCCCATGAGGTTGTTGAAGAGCTGGTCGGTCCCGCCGAGCTCCACATCGGCGCGGACCTGTACGGAGTCCTGGCCCTGGAGGAGCGGGTACAGGAGCTCCATCACCGAGATCGGCGCCCCGGCGGCGTACCGCTTCGCGAAGTCGTTGCGCTCGAGCATCCGGGCGACGGTCGTGCTCGCGGTCAGACGCAGCACGTCTTCCATGCCCATCCCGGCCAGCCATTCAGAGTTCCGGCGGATCTCGACCCGTTCGGGAGAGAGGTCGAGCACCGCCCCGACCTGGTCGATGTAGGTCTCGGCATGCGCATCCACCTCCTCCCGCGACAGCCGCGGTCGGGTGGCCGAGCGACCCGTCGGGTCGCCGACCATCGCGGTGAAGTCCCCGATGATGAGCACCGCGACGTGGCCGAGATCCTGGAACTGGCGGAGCTTGCGCAGCACGACTGCAAAGCCGAGGTGGATGTCGGACGCCGTCGGGTCGACCCCGAGCTTCACTCGCAACGGGGCGCCGCCGGCCTGGGAACGCTCGAGCCGCCCGCGCAGATCGGCCTCGCTGATGACGTCGACGCACCCCGCGGTGAGGATCCGCAGCTGCTCGTCGATCGCCGTGCCCGCCGGGTCGCCCATCCCCAGAAGGTACCAAGCAACCTGAGAACAACCGGTGAGGCTGGTGGACAACAATGTTGCCAGTGAGGAAGCGCGCCCAGACCCGTCGCCCTCGGTTCGGGCAGCCACGATTCGGACGACCACGATTCCGACAGGGCGTGGCCGTCGCCTCGGTGGTCGCGCTCGTCTCGCTCGCCGCGGGCTGCCGCTACACGGCCGATCTCGCGCTGCCGACGGCCCAGGCGTCGTCGACGAAGGTGCTCGCCGCCGACGGCTCGCTCCTCGCGAACCTGCACGCGGAGCAGAACCGTGACCCGGTCGCGCTCGACGCCATCGCGCCGGTGCTGCGCGACGCCGTGGTCGCGATCGAGGACGCCCGCTACTTCGACCACGACGGCGTCGATCCCCGCGGGATGGTCCGGGCGCTGACCCGCGACCTCGAGTCGGGCCAGGTCGACGAGGGCGGCTCGACCATCACCCAGCAGTACGTGCGCGCGGTGATGCTCGACAACGACAAGACCGTCACCCGCAAGCTGCACGAAGCCGTGCTCGCGCTCCAGCTCGAGCACAAGTACTCGAAGCGCCAGATCCTCCGGCGATACCTCAACACCGTGTACTTCGGCAACGGGGCCTACGGCGTGGAGGCGGCGGCGCAGACGTACTTCGCCCGATCGGCGCGCGACGTCGATCTCGCCCAGGCCGCGCTCCTTGCCGGGCTCATCCAGGCACCGAGCCGTACCAACCCCTTCCGGGACCCGACGGGCGCGCAGCACCGGCGCGATGTGGTGATCGACCGGATGGACGGCCTCGGCCGGATCGAAGCCGCGGCCGCGGCCGCGGCGAAGGCGTCGCCGCTCGGTGTGGGCCCCGAACCCGCGGCGGCGCGCTCCCCCGCCGCGCACTTCGTCGAGCAGGTGAAGAAGCAGATCGTGCGCGACGGCCCGATCGGATCGTCCATCGGGCCCGACGCGGCCTCGCGGGATCGGCGCCTCTTCACCGGGGGCCTGCGGATCGAGACGACGTTGGATCCGAAGCTCCAGGGCCTGGCCGAACAGGCGGTCGCGCAGGTCCTCCCCGATCCCGCGACCGATCCCGAGGCCGCGGTCGTGTCGATCGACCCGACGAACGGGCACGTCGTGGCCTACGTCAGTGGACGCGACTACTACGGCCCCGCGGCATCGGCACAGTTCGACCTGGCCGAGAACGCCACCGGCCGGTCGTCGGGTTCGGCGTTCAAGCCGTTCGTGCTCGCCGCCGCACTCGACCAGGGGATCCCACTGAGCCGCACCTACAAGGCACCGGGTCAGCTCACGATCGAGACCGACCAGGGACCGTGGGACGTCTCCAACTACGAGGGCAAGGGCGACGGTGGGCGCATGAACCTGACCGACGCGACGGTCGAGTCGGTCAACACCGTCTACGCGCAGCTCATGATGGACGTCGGGCCGCAGGCCGCGGTCGACGAGGCCCGCCGGCTCGGGATCGTGACGACCCACCTCGATCCGTTCCCGTCGGCCGTGCTCGGCACGAACGGCGTCACGCCGCTCGACATGGCGAGCGCGTACTCGGTGTTCGCGGGCGACGGCCTGCGCGCCGAGCCCGTGTTCATCACCCGCGTGACGACGCGCGACGGCGCGGTGCTCTACGACGCGCCGGCGGCGCGTCACCGGGTGCTCTCGAAGGTCACGACCCGCAAGGTGAACCAGGTCCTGCAGCAGGTGGTGACCGACGGGACCGGCGTGAACGCGCGCATCGGCCGTCAGGTCGCCGGCAAGACGGGGACGGCCGAGGACTACTCCGACGCGTGGTTCGTCGGGTACACCCCCGAGCTGAGCACCGCGATCTGGGTCGGGTTCCCCGGTGCGACCACGTCGATGGTCCCGCCCACGACGCGTCTCACCGTGACCGGCGGCACCTGGCCGGCCGAGATCTGGCAGTCGTTCCAGGGGTCGGCGCTGGCCGACCGGCCCGCGAGCACGTTCGGCTCGGTGGAGGACGCGGAGGCCGAGGCGCGCGACGCGGCGAGCGGCTCGACGTCGACGACGCGGGTCGGTGTGCGCCTGCCGTCGGTGGTGGGAATGCGCGAGGCCGACGCCCGCCGCGTGCTCGCGCCTACCGGCGTCACGATCGAGACCGAGGCCGCCCCGAGCAACCAATACCCACCGGGCGTCGTGCTCCGACAGTCGCCCCCGGGCGGAACCGTGCTGCGACGCGGCGACGACACCGTCACGCTCTCGTTGGCGGTCGCGCCTCCGCCCACCGCGGCGGTCCCCAGCGTGCTCGGGTTGTCGGCCGACGACGCCGGTCGTGTCGTCGCCGGGCGCAAGCTCGTGATCGAGGTGACCGAGCTCGCCGAACCTCCGCCCGGCGACACGACGCGCGCGAGCCGGGCGTGGAAGCAGTCGCCGGGAGCGGGGACGGTCGTCGACGTGGGCAGCACGGTGCGCGTGTGGGTCAATCCGGTCGCGCTGCCGCCGACGTCGACCACGGCACCGGTACCGGCGCCGGCGGCACCCCCGATCCCCTAGGCCCGCGCTCAAGAACGCGGTGTTCTCGGACCGATACAGGGGGGACGGATCGAACGCAGTGGGTCGATCGGAAGGTGGGAACCGTGGCACCCCTCAGCGCGCAGGATGCAGCGCATCTCCTCAGGCGAAGCGGGTTCGGCGGCGGATGGGGAGCGGCGCCGAACGACCTGACGGCTTTCACCGGCATGGAGCTCACCGACGCGGTCGAGCTCGTGCTGAGCCCGGCGAACGTGGCGGCCGACCCACCTCCCGCGGAGTACGCGGATCCGAACAAGGGCGACTGGGAGCGCGTCTGGGCGCTCACCGGATGGTGGTTCGAACGAATGCGGACCGGGCGCGTCACGGGTCGGACCGCGGGCGCCCCGCAGGCGAGTCCGCTCCAGGAGAAGATGACGCTCTTCTGGCACGGCCACTTCGCGTCGAGTGAGGACAAGGTCAACAACGCCACCCACATGTACGACCAGCACCACGCGTTCCGGTCGCTGGGCCTCGGCAACTTCCAGGACCTCGCCCTCGCGATCACGACCGCCCCGCAGGCGTGCGAGGCGATGCTGCGGTACCTCGACAACGACCCGAACGAGAAGGAGAACCCGAACGAGAACCTCTCGCGGGAGCTCATGGAGCTGTTCACGATGGGCGTGAACAACTACACCCAGGACGACGTGACCGCCGGTGCGCGGGCCTGGACGGGGTACAACATCGACGACACCGACACCGGGAACCACACGTTCCGGTACTACCCCGAGCGCCACGACACCGGGATGAAGACCCTCCTCGGCGTGACCGCCGCATGGGACGGCCCAGGGATGGTGCGTCACCTCTGTACCGGCACGACCGTGAACCCCGTGACCAACGAAGCTCCGACCGTCACGACGAGCAAGTACGTCGCCCGCAAGATCTGGAGCTTCCTCGCGTACCCGATCCCGTCGACCGATCCGCTGGTCGCGTCGCTCGCGGCGAACTGGCGGACGAACGGGCTCAACGTGACCGCGCTGCTGCGCGACGTGTTCACCCGACCCGAGTTCTACTCGACCACTGCCAAGCACGGACTCCTCCGCTCGCCGGTGGAGTTCGTGGTCGCGATCCTGCGATCGACCGGGCTCGCCATCGACCAGGCCATACCGTGGGACCTCGGCGAGATGGGTCAGCAGCCGTTCTATCCACCGAACGTCGCCGGCTGGAAGCAGAACGGCTACTGGCTGTCCACATCGGCCGCCTGGTACCGGGCGAACTACGTCCAGAACAACGTCCGCTGGGGCGTCAACGACCGACCCGCCCCGAAGTTCCTGAGCTGGACCGGCTGGGTTGGCGGTACCTATCCGATGACCCCGGCCCAAGCGGTGGACAGCGCGTTCGCGACGTGCGGGGTGACGGAGGTGTCGGCAGGCACGCGGACCCGCGTCGTCGACTGGCTCACCGCACAACGGGCCGCAAGCAACTCCCCCGCCTTCGAGTGGCGCGACTGGCAGTGGCTCAACCTCGCCACCAACGTGTTCCTCAGTCCCGAGTTCCAACTCGCATGAATCGAGCGTCGGTGAGATGACAGAAGCCGAAGCAGCGCTGCGCAACCTCTCGATTCCGGCCGGGGGGCCGAACGGGATGTCGCGCCGGACGTTCCTCCAGGCCCTCGGGCTCGGCGCGGGCGCGATGGGCGCCGGCGCCGCGATCGGTTCGAACGTGCTCGAACGCCTGGAGGCGTTCGGCGTGAGCT
Source organism: Acidimicrobiia bacterium (assembly GCA_038328825.1). Lineage (GTDB taxonomy): Bacteria > Actinomycetota > Acidimicrobiia > IMCC26256 > JANYLB01 > JANYLB01. Next base: position 9,015 of record JBBQMI010000017.1, read on the forward strand.
CGACCACGGCGAACGACGGCATCCTCGTGCTCGTCATGCTCGACGGCGGCAACGACGGGTTGAACACGGTGATCCCCTACGCCGACGCCAACTATCGCACGCTGCGCCCGAGCATCCGCTACGACGCGCCCGGCACCGGCGCGAACGCCGCGCTCGACATCGGTGTGGCCGGGTTCGGGCTCCACCCCTCGCTCGTGCAGCTCCGTCAGCGCTACGCGCAGGGTCAGGTCGCGATCGTGAACGGAGTGGGCTACCAGCCGCCCGACATGAGCCACTTCAGCTGGATGGGCTACTGGATGAACGGGTGGAGCACCGCCCCGCCGAACTCGTACGCCAACGGCTGGGTCGGTCGCTACCTCGACACGCTGGCGGGTGCGGCGAGCGACGAGCTGCTCGGCGTGTGCGTGGGTCAGACGGTTCCGCTGCACATGGTCGGATCGGTCGCCCGGGCCGCCGGTCTGCCGACGTCCCTCAGCGACGCGTTCGGCATGGACCGCTCGACGACGAGTGACGTACGCCTGTTCGACACGATCGCCGGCTACTCGACGGCGAGCACGGGCCTCGACCAGTGGGGCGACAGCTACGCCCGGACCATGAAGGGCGTGCTCGATCTCGCGACGCGGGTGAAGCCGGCGTACGCGCAGCCGAACGACAGCAACGACGACATCGTGCGTCAGCTGACCCTCGTCGCCCGACTCATCAACGCCGGCCTCGGCACGCGCGTGTTCCACACCCACCTCGGTGGGTTCGACACCCATGCCGACCAGCGTCCGCAACACGCCGACCTCATGGGCGCGTTCGACCGAGGCATCGCCGCCTTCTACGCGACCCTCCAGGCACAGTTCCAGAACAACGTCACGATCCTGACCTTCTCGGAGTTCGGCCGCCGTCCCGAGGAGAACCAAGCCGGGACCGACCACGGCACGGCGAGCGTGAACTTCGTGATCGGCACCAACGTGAAGGGCGGGATGCACGGGACGCCCCCCGGACTCGCCCCGGCGAAGCTCGACCGCAACCGCAACCTCGTGTCGACCGTCGACTTCCGGACCGTCTACGCCACCATGCTGCGCGACTGGTTGCAGGTCGACCCGCTCCCGATCCTCGGGGGCCAGTACCCGTCGATGGACCTGATCGCCCGGGCACCGAACGTCGACCCGCCGGGCACCTCCGTGCCGCCGCCCCGTGGTGCCACCGTGCACCGCGCCCGGCGCACCCGCGTCAAGACGCCCTGACCCACCGGCTCAGGCGGTGAGCCAGTCGGCCTGCACCGCGAGGCGGGTCCGGACGGCATCGAGCTCGAATGCCACCGGTTGCGGGCCGGCACCGCCGGGTGTCGTCCGGCGCGCCACCGCTGCGCCGGGTTCGAGCAGTGAGAGCGCGTCGGGTCCGAGCGCGGGTTCCGCGGCCACGAGCTCGGCGAGGCTCGCGTCTCCCTCGAGCGAGCGGCGGACGAGCGCACCGACGAGCGCGTGGGCATCCCGGAACGGCATCCCGGCGCCCACGAGGTGCTCCGCGAGATCGGTCGCCGCTCCGGTCGGGCCGTCGGCCGCGGCCTGCATCCGCGACGCGTCGAAGTCGCACGCGTCGAGCAACCCGCTCAGGGCCGCCAACGCCGAGCGCAGAGTGTCGAGCGCGTCGAAGAGCGGCTCCTTGTCGTCCTGGAGATCGAGGTTGTAGGCCAGCGGCAGACCCTTGAGCGTCGCGAGGAAGCCCGCGAGCTCGCCGATCAGCCGACCGGCGCGACCGCGGGCGAGCTCACCGATGTCGGGGTTCTTCTTCTGCGGCAGCATCGACGACCCGGTGGAGTAGGCGTCGGGCAGGTGCAGGAACCCGAACTCCTCGCTGGCCC
>JBBQMI010000018.1:0-10850 GCA_038328825.1 Acidimicrobiia bacterium
CTCGGCCGCCAGCTCACCCGTGGGCTCGGTGCCGGTTCGGACCCCGAGGTCGGTCGCCAGGCGGCCGAAGAGCACCGCGAGGAGATCGAAGAGGTGCTCAAGGGTGCCGACATGGTCTTCATCACCGCGGGCAAGGGCGGAGGCACCGGCACGGGTGGCGCGCCGATCATCGCGGAGATGGCGAAGGCCGCCGGTGCGCTCACGATCGGCGTCGTCACGCGACCGTTCACCTTCGAGGGTCGTCGGCGTTCGGTGCAGGCGGAGCAGGGCATCCAGCACCTGAAGGAGAAGGTCGACACGCTCATCATCATCCCGAACGACCGGCTGCTCCAGGTCTCGGACGAGAAGACCTCGATGCTCAACGCGTTCAAGATGGCCGACGAGGTCCTGCTGCAGGGCGTGCAGGGCATCACCGACCTCATCACCACACCCGGCCTCATCAACACCGACTTCGCCGACGTGAAGATGATCATGACCAACGCCGGTTCGGCGCTCATGGGCATCGGCTACGCCTCGGGCGACGGCCGCTCGGTGAACGCGGCCCGGTCCGCGATCTCGAGCCCGCTCCTCGAGGCGAGCATCGAGGGTGCCCGCGGCATCCTCCTCAACGTCTCGGGACCGTCGGATCTCGGTCTGTTCGAGGTGAACGAGGCCGCGGAGATCATCGCCCAGGCCGCGCACCCCGACGCCAACATCATCTTCGGTGCCGTGATCGACGACGCGCTCGGCGACGAGGTGCGCCTCACCGTGATCGCGGCCGGGTTCGACCGCTACGAGGGCGAGCGTCGGACCGACGCCCCCCTCGGCCTGCGCGACGGAGACGACGCGTTCGGTGGCACCGACACCGACGACCTCGGCGACGACGACTTCGACGTCCCCGAGTTCCTCCGCTGATCGACGCCACGCCCACGACGTGATCCGCCGCGAGCTGGGGCCGGCACGGGTCTGGTTCACCGATCGGCACGGCGGCACGTCGAACGGATCGTACGCATCGAACAACCTCGCCGACCACGTGGGTGACGAGCCGGAGCGGGTCGCGGCCAACCGCCACGCGCTCGCGGCCGAGCTCGCAGCGGAGTCGTCGACCGTGCCCGCGGACCCCGCGGAGTGGGTCTGGTTGCGCCAGGTCCACGGCGCGACGGTGGCCAGGGACGCACCTTCTGATCCGCCCGTCGAAGCCGACGCCTCGGTGACGACCGCGCCGGGACGACCGCTGGTCGTGCTCACCGCCGACTGCGCACCGATCGCACTGGCGACCGACTCCGCGCTGGCGGTGGTGCACGCAGGGTGGCCGGGTCTCGAAGCGGGCGTGATCGGGGCCGCGGTGGAGGCGCTGCGCGCCGCGGGGCCGGGCCCGGTGCGCGCCGTACTCGGTCCGTGCGTCCATCCCGAGCACTACGAGTTCGGACCCGACCTCCTGGCGCGGCTCACCACCCGCCTCGGCGACGACGTCGCGTCACGCACGGCCTACGGCGCGCCCGCGCTCGACATCCCGCTCGCGGTGCGCCGCTCGCTCGCGCTCGCGGGCGTCGACACGATCGATGACGTCGACGTCGACACAGTCGCGTCGCCACACCACTTCTCCTACCGGCGCGATGGCACGACCGGCCGCCAAGCCGTCGTCGCGGTGATCCCGTGAGCGGAGCCGAGCGGCCGGACGTGCTCGCCGATCTCGCCGCGGTGCGCGCGCGGATCGAGGCAGCGGCGCGCCGGGCCGGTCGGGATCCGGCCGACGTGCTCCTCCTCGGTGCGAGCAAGACGGTGCCGGCCACGACGCTGGCTGCGACGCTCGCCGCTGGGCTCGTCGACTACGGCGAGAACCGCGCCCAGGAACTGCTCGCGAAGGCGGTCGAGCTCGACGACGCGGTGCCCGCGCCGCGCTGGCACTTCCTCGGCCGGCTGCAACGCAACAAGGTGGCCGCGCTCGCGCCGAGAGTGACGTTGTGGCACTCGGTCGACCGGCTCGAGCTGGGCGTCGCGATTGCGCGTCGGGCGCCGGGTGCGCGGATCCTGGTGGAGGTGAACGTCGCCCGCGAGGACCAGAAGGGCGGTTGCGACCTCGACGCGCTGTCGGGGCTCACCGACGACCTCCGCGCGCTCGAACTGCAGGTCGCGGGCCTGATGACCGTCCCTCCGGCCGACCTCGACCCGCGCCCCTTCTTCGCCGAGCTGCGCGCCCGGGCGGAGGGGCTCGAGGTCGGAGAGCTCTCCATGGGGATGAGCGGCGACTTCGAGATCGCCATCGAAGAAGGGGCCACGATCGTGCGCGTCGGCCGGGCGCTGTTCGGGGCGCGACCGCCGGTGGCGTGAGGGCCGCATAGCCGCCACTTTCGGCGGTACCGGCGATAGTCTGCCCAGAAGGAAAAGGAGCGACATGGCTTCCATGTGGCGCCGGGCGATGGTGTATCTCGGCCTCCAGGACGACCCTGAGGGCTACGAGTACGACTACGACGGCTACGAAGCGTACGAAGACGACGAACCCGTGGCCCACGCGGCGACGCACTCGCGTCGCGTCGAGCCCGCGGGCGACACCGCGGTTGCGGTCGACCCGCGCGTCGTCGATCCCGCGCCGACCGTGCGCGCGGTTCCGCGCGAGACGGCGCGCGAAGACCCGCCCCGCACCGGTTCCATCCGGGCGATCGCGATGACACCGTCACGCGTGCACGTGGTCGAGCCCGAAGGCTTCAACGACGCCCAGGAGGTCGGTGACCGTCTCAAGGCGAGCCAGCCGGTGATCCTGAACCTGCAGGGCCTCGGACGCGATCTGCAACGCCGGCTCATCGACTTCTCGAGCGGTCTCGCGTACGCGGTCGGCGGTTCGATGCAGCGTGTCGCCGACCAGGTCTTCCTGCTCACGCCCAGCAACGTCGAGGTCTCCCAAGAAGAGAAGGAGCGGTTGCAGGCTCGCGGTCTCTACCGCACCTGAACCGTGTTGCCTCCGACGTGACCGGTCTCATCTGCAACCTCCTGCTCGTGTACATGATCGTGCTCTTCGGGCGCGCGATCCTCTCGTGGTTCCCGATCCAGCCGGGCACCGTGTGGGCCTCGATCGGGAACGTCCTCGTGCAGGTCACCGAGCCCGTCCTCGCACCGCTGCGCCGCATGATCCCGCCGATGGGGATGTTCGACGTCTCGTTCCTGGTCCTCTTCCTCGGGATCCAGATCCTCCGGGGAGTGGTGCTCCGGTGTGGGGGCATCTGAGACAATCGGTACCCCATGTGTGAACTCCGTCCTTCGCCGACGGGATTGCTTCCCCGGCGGGCGATCACGCCGTTAGCATGGCCCTCATGGACGTGACCCCCCGAGAGCTGCGCGAGATCGACTTCCGCACGGAGTGGAAGGGCTATCACCGCGACGACGTCGACGACCTGCTCGAACGCGCCGCGGCCACGATCGAGGCCCAGAACGAGCGAGTCCGCCAGGTCACCGAGCGGGCCGATGCCCTCCAGGTGGAGACGGCCCAGGCGGCGCCCGCGAGTCGCGAGACCGAGGACATGCTCCGCCGGACCCTCGTACTGGCCCAGCGCACCGCCGACGAAGCGGTGGCGGAAGCCCAGACCGAGGCCCGCCGGATCACCGACGAGGCCGACACCCACGCCCGGCGGGTGGTCAGCGAGGCCGAGGCCAATGCCCGTCGCGTCGCCGAGGGCGAGCGGCAGCGGCTCGAAGCCGAGGTCCTCGATCTCGGGGCCCGCCGCGAGGCGCTCCTCGCCGACGTCGAGCAGCTCGAGCGGTTCGCCAACGACTACCGGGCCCGGCTGCGCTCGGCGATCGAGCGTGACCTCGACACCCTCGCGACCCGTCCACCGGTCGTCGACTCCCCGCGACCGCGTCTCCACGAGGTCGACATCCCGGCAGGCAACACCACGCAGGCCTCGCCCGCGGCCAAGCCGCCCGCGAGCGCTCCGCCCGCGGCGACCGGTCCCGCGGCCGCTCCGGGTTCGGCATCCGCGCCGTTTGCACCCACGCCGTTCGCTCCGCCGGCCATGACGCCGACCCCTCCCGCGACACCCACCCCGATCGCACCCGCGGTGCAGGCCACCCCGTTCCCGACTCCCGGTGCGCCCGCGCCGGCCCCGCCGGTCGCGTCGCCCACACCTCCCGCACCCCCGGCCGCGCGTGAAGCGCCGCGCGTCACCGATTCGCCGGCTGGGTCGACCTCGCTCGAGGGGGAGCACACGATCGAGCTCGACAAGGCACCGCCGTTCCCGTCACCTCCTGCCGCGGGCGAGCCGATCGAAGCCGAGGTGCTCGACGACGATGCGTTCTTCGCGTCGCTGCGCGAGGCCGTGCGCGACGACAGCCCGCTCGGCCCGCGGGCCGAGGAGTCGGAGGTCAGCCTCGAGGAAGACCCCGACGGCCGCTTCGGCAACGTGTTCAAGCGCCGCCGGTGACGCCGCGTCCAGACGCTGAGTCCCGCATTGGACCACTAGGCGTCCGGACGCGGCCCGAGATCTAGCGCTTTTCGATGCGGACGCCGACCGGCGTGCCGTCGATCTCGAACGGGTCGTAGCCGGCGGCGGTCTCGCCGTCGGGCAGTTGGGTCACGGTCACGTCGACCGCGAGCACCTCGCCGGCGATCCAGTCCCGGTGCTCGGTGATCGCCGCGAGCACGACGCCTCGCGTCGTGAGCTCGACACGGATGCGGTCGGCGATCTCGAGGCCGCTCGACTTGCGGTGGTCGTTCAATACGCGCACGAGCTTGAGCGCGGTGCCATCGCGACGGAGCGCGTCGTCGAGGCGCAGGTCGAGCGCGACGGCGAGTGCACCGTCGCGCGCGAGCGCGAGCTCCTCGTGCTGTTGCGCGCGCACCTCGATGTCGTCGGGTCCGAGCTCGATGGGCTCGCCGTCGAGCTCGAGCACGTACACGCCGGCACCGTCGAGGGCTGTCTGCACCACAGCGCCGTCGACTGCCGCGAGCGCGGTCTTCGCTGCGGGCATGCGGGGTCCGAGGCGGGGACCGAGCGCACGGAAGTTCGGGACGACGGTGTAGTCGAGCAGCCCTTCGAGACTGGTGACCGGCTCGAGCGCCTTCACGTTGAGCTCGTCTGCGACCTCGGCGACCACGGGTCCGTCGATCGCGACGCCCGCCGGGAGGAGCACGAGCGCGCGGGACAACGGTTGCCGGGTCTCGATGCGCGACTCGACCCGCGCGGCGCGCCCGAGCGAGACGACGTCGCGCGCGACCGACATCTGGCGTTCCAGGGCTTCGTCGCGCGCGGCGGTGTCGACCACCGGCCAGTCGGTCAGGTGCACCGACTCGCCGGAACCGGTGAGGTTCGCCCACATCTCGTCGGCGATGAACGGACAGAACGGTGCGAGCAGCTGGGCGACCGTAGCCAGACAGTGGTGGAGCGTGGTGTGCGCGGCCGGGTCGGCGGCCTTCCAGAACCGCGGGCGGGAGCGGCGCACGTACCAGTTCGAGAGCTCGTCGACGAAGTGCTCGAGCGCCTGCGCGGCCCGCAACGCGTCGAAGTCGTCGAGCGCGGTGGTGACGTCGTCGACCGTGGCCGCGAGCCGCGAGCGGGCCCACCGGTCCATCACGTGTACCGGTTCGGCGTGCGCACCGGGTTCCCACCCGTCGAGCTGCGCGTAGGTGACGAAGAAGGAGTACGTGTTCCAGAGCGTGAGCAGGAACCGGCGGGCAGCTTCGTCGATGCCCTCTTCCGACACGCGCCGGGTGCTCCACGGCGAGCCGGCCGAGAACAGGTACCACCGCAGCGCGTCGGCACCGCGGGTGTCGATGATCGACCACGGGTCGATCACGTTGCCCTTCGACTTCGACATCTTCTGGCCGTCGCCGGAGACCATGAGGCCGAGGCACACGACGTTGCGGTACGGCGACTGCCCGAACACGAGGGTGTTCACCGCGAGGAGCGAGTAGAACCAGCCGCGGGTCTGGTCGATGGCCTCGCAGATGAAGTCGGCCGGGAACCGGGTCGCGAACTCGTCGCTCCGTTCGAACGGATAGTGCAGCTGCGCGGCAGGCATCGACCCCGAGTCGAACCACGCGTCGAGCACCGGTTCGACGCGGTACGACGCGCCGCCGCACTGCGCGCACTGGATGCGGATGTCGTCGACGAACGGTCGGTGCAGGTCGAGCGCCGACAGGTCGGTGCCGGCCGCGGCGCCGAGATCGGCCACCGAGCCGAAGCACCTTTCGTGACCACAGTCGGCGCAACGCCACACCGGGATCGGCGTGCCCCAGAACCGGTCACGCGAGAGCGCCCAGTCGACGTTGTTCTCGAGCCAATCGCCGAAGCGACCTGCACGGATGTGCTCGGGGTGCCACCCGATCCGCTCGTTCTCGCGGAGCAGCGCGTCCTTGTGTGCCGACGTACGCGCGAACCACTCGGGCTTGGCCCAGTAGATGAGCGGCGTGCTGCACCGCCAGCAGTGGGGGTACGAGTGGGTGTAGTCGACGACCCGCTCGAGGCGACCACTCGCGGCGAGTGCGTCGATCAGTGCGGTGTCGGCGTCCTTCACGAACTGACCCGCGAACGGGGCGGGCACGGTGTCGTCGAAGCGCGCCGCCGGTCCGACGGGGTTGAGCATCCCGAGTCCCTCGGCGGCGCCGACCTCGCGGTCGATCTCGCCGAAGGCAGGCGCGAGATGCACGATGCCCGAGCCGTCGTCGAGCGTCACGAAGTCGGCCGCTACGACTCGGAATGACGCGTCGGCGCCCGCATCGGTGTCGGTCGGCGGCGCGAGGAAGTCGAAGGGCCGCTCGTAGCGGAGGCCGACGAGGTCGGCGGCGGCGACGGGGCCGATGATCTCGGCGTCGTCACCGAGGACCGCGCTCACCCGGCCTGCGGCGAGAACGACATCGCGTCGCTCCTGCGCGCCGCGGACGCGCACGTACTCCACGTCGGGACCGACCGCGGCGCCGACGTTCGACACGAGCGTCCACGGGGTGGTCGTCCACACGAGGAGGTCGAAGTCGGCCCCGACGACGGGGAACCGCACGTAGATCGAAGCCTCAGTGACGTCCTGGTAGGCGCCGGGCTGGCCGAGCTCGTGGCTCGAGAGCGCGGTGCCGCACCGTCCGCAGTAGGGGACGACCTTGACGCCCTCGTAGAGCAGCGCCTTGTCCCAGAGCTGGTTGAAGAGCCACCAGACCGACTCGATGTAGTCGTTCGAGAGCGTCCAGTAGGCGTCGGACGTATCGAGCCACATCCCGATCCGGCTGGTGAGCGCCGACCAGTCCTCCACGTAGCGGTGCACCGACTCCCGGCACCGCTGGTTGAAGGCCTCGATCCCGAAGTCCTCGATCATCGGCTTGCCCGAGAAGCCGAGCTCCTTCTCGACCTCGACCTCGACCGGGAGCCCGTGGCAGTCCCAACCGGCCTTGCGCTCGACCAGCTTCCCCCGCATCGTCTGGAAGCGGGGGAAGAGGTCCTTGAACGAGCGGGCGAGCACGTGGTGGAGGCCCGGGCGGCCGTTGGCGGTGGGCGGGCCCTCGTAGAACACCCAGCGCGGTGCGTCGGCCCGCTTACGCAGGCTGGCTGCGAAGACGTCGTCGTCACGCCAGCGCGCGAGGACGCGCTGCTCCAGGGTGGGGAGATCGAGTGTCCGCTCGACGGGCGCGAAGGCCATCCGGGTCACGTTACCGGCGGACGTGTGCGATCGAAGTGAAGTTGGGCACCATTCGTTGAATCAGGCGCGCGACGTGCCTAGAATCCGCCGTTCCCCGGCTCCGGACCGTCGGCACGCCCTGACCGGTGGCGGCCAACGGCGAGCCCCGGATCCCCGAGCGACGTTCCGAGCGACCCCCCGCAGCACCACAGGACCGGAGAAGAGATGGCCAAGGCCGCGAGCGCCAAGAAGCCGGCGACGAAGAAGTCCGCGCCCGCGAAGAAGGCCGCGCCCAAGAAGGGAGCGGCCGCGAAGTCCCCCGCCGCGAGATCGACGGCGAAGTCGCCGGTCAAGACGGCCAAGTCCGCGCCGAAGAAAGTCGCGGCCAAGAAGACCGGCGCGACGAAGAAGCCGATCGCGAAGACGCCGGCGAAGTCGACCAACGCGAAGAAGGCGCCGGCCAAGAAGACTCCGGCGGTGAAGGCGACGAAGCCCGCGAAGACGACGAAGCCCGCGGCGAAGAAGGCCCCCGCCAAGAAGGCCCCCGCCAAGAAGGCGCCGGCCAAGACCGCGCCGGCCAAGGCGGCACCCGCGAAGAAGGCCGAGGCGAAGCCGGCACCCGTGACCGTCGCGCCCCGCTCGATCTACGCGCGTGAAGAGGTCAAGCTCCCGAAGGGCGCGGTGTTCTGTCCGCTCTCGGGGATCGTGGTCACGCCGCAGAAGCCGAACATCAACCCGAAGACGCTCGAGAAGCTGCGTGCCGTGCTCGAAGCCGAGATGGCGAAGCACATCCGCCAGGCCGAAGACCTGCGCGCCGAGGCCGACCAGTTGGCGTCGGAGCGCGAGCAGGGCGACACGCAGTTCGACGAGGAGTCGGGCGAAGGCGACACCGTGAGCGTCGAACGCGAACGCGACCTCCTCCTCTCCGCGTCGGCGCGCCAGACCGTCGACGAGATCCGCGCCGCGCTCGAGCGCATGGACGCCGGTACCTACGGCCTCTGCACCCCGGCCGGTCGTCGCATCAACATGGCCCGCCTCGACGCGATCCCGTGGGCCGACCAGTGCGTCGACTGCAAGTCGGCACGGGAGCGTCGGCGGTAGTCGAGAGGCCGACGAGGAGTCGACGGATGCACCGACGGTGGTGGGCGGCGTTGATCGTGGTGAGCATCGTGGTCATCGACCAGCTCACGAAGATCTGGGCGGTTGCCGTGCTGACCGACGGGCCCATCAATGTGGTCGGCGACACCGCCCGGTTCGTGCTCGCCCGCAACCCGGGCGGCGCGTTCAGCGTCTTCTCGGGTGCGGGCGTGACCCCGGTGCTCGCAGTGGTCGCGATCGCGGTCGCGATCTACCTCGTGCGGATGGTCGGTCGGACCGACGACCTCCTCATGCTCGTCTCGCTGTCGCTCATCCTCGGAGGCGCGCTCGGCAACCTCATCGACCGCCTGGTCCGCTCGCCCGGGTTCCTGCGCGGCCACGTGATCGACTTCGTGAGCGTCAGTCGGTTCCCGATCTTCAACGTCGCCGACTCCGCGCTCACGATCGGCATCGTGCTGCTGCTCTTCGCGAGCTTCCGCCAGCCGGCACCCCTCCACGCCGACGAACCGAGCGCGGTGTGAGCACGTGAGCGGAGCGGAGCCGCCGGACCGCGACGACGGGACCGGAGTGGGTGAGCGATCGAGGCGGCGCCGCGAAGCGAACCGTATGGCAGTACCGCCCGCGTTGGCGGGGGAGCGCGTCGACCGCGCCGTCGCGACGCTCGTCGGGTGGACGCGTGCCGAGGTCGCCGCGTTGTGCGAAGCCGGCTCGGTGATGGTGGAGGGTCGACCGGTAGCCAAGAGCCGCCGACTCGTGGAGGGCGAGTCGCTCGAGCTCCTCGCGGAGCCAGCGGTCGCGGCGCTCCCGGCGCCCGAACCCGACATCCCGCTCGTGGTGCGGTACGAGGACGCCCACATCCTCGTGATCGCGAAGCCGGCGGGCCTCGTCGTGCACCCCGGAGCGGGTCAACCCGACGGCACCCTCGTGAACGCGCTGCTCGCGCGCCATCCGGAGATCGCGTCGGTCGGGGATCCGGCGCGTCCGGGGATCGTCCACCGCCTCGATCGAGACACGAGCGGTCTGATGGTCGTCGCCCGCACCCCGGTCGCCTACGACGCGCTGGTCGAGCAGCTCGCGGCGCGCGCGGTCGAGCGTCGGTACCTGGCACTCGTGTGGGGTCATCTCGACGCGAGCCGGGGCGTGATCGACGCGCCGATCGGTCGGTCGACCGCGCGGCGCACCCGCATGGCGGTGCGCGCCGGCGGACGGGAAGCGCGCACCGGCTACCACGTGATCGAGACGTTCACGGATCCGGCCACGAGCCTGCTCGACTGCCGACTCGAGACGGGTCGCACCCATCAGATCCGGGTGCACCTCGGCGCGATCGACCATCCTGTGGTCGGCGACGTCACCTACGGCGGATCCCGTCCGTCGATCAGCCTCGACCGACCGTTCCTGCACGCGACCGAGCTCGCGCTGCGCCATCCGGTCACCGGTGACGAGATCCGCGTGGACGAGCCCCTGCCCGTCGACCTCGAAGCGCTCCTCACGACCCTCAGGAGCTGATCGGGCCCGAGTCGACCGGTCAGTCGACCGACTCAGTCGGAGACGCCGGCTTCGGCGTGGCCGACGCGGGTTCGGCCGACGAGGTCGGCGAGGGTGTGACGCTCGAGCAGCTCGCGGTCGGCTTCCGAAACGTGGACCCAGACCTCCTGGAGCACGCAGTGGCCCTCGCAGTGATCGTGCTCGCCCACGAACGCGGTGAGCGGACCCTCGACGGCGGCGAGTATCTGGGCGAGGTTGATCTGGTCGGGCGGACGGGCCAGCAGGTAGCCACCACCGACTCCCCGTTTGGACCGGACGAGGCCCGCCCCCTTCACCGCGAGCAGGATCTGCTCGAGGTACGGCTGAGGGAGGTTGGTGCGTTCGGCGATCTCCTTCACGGAGGTCGGGCGATCGTCGCCGTGCAGCGCGAGCGAGAGCAGGGCGCGCGCCGCGTAGTCGCCGCGGGTCGACACCTTCATCGCAACAACCCCCATTGCAACAACCCCGTCACAGGGCCATGCTCGCACACTGCATCCGCGACGGGTGACGTACCCGGCCGGTACCCTCGTCGGATGCGTGTGGTATCGGGGCAGGTGGAAGCGGTTCGTCCTGCCTATGGCGGCGCGGCGCTCACCAGCGTGATCCCGACGTTGGTCGGTGGTCAGCCCGCCCCCGACAGCGCGACGTGGCTC
>JBBQMI010000019.1:0-10665 GCA_038328825.1 Acidimicrobiia bacterium
GACGTCTGCGGGCGTGGTCACCGAGAGTGACTGCGACGTGGACGTCGCACTCGCGCCCGTGGTCACGACCTTGTAGCCCGTGCCCGCGGCGACGTTGCGGAACAGGAAGCCCCCGAGGGAGTCGCTCGTTCCCGACGCGACCGTCGCGCCGTTGGCGCCGACGAGTCGCACCGAGGCGGCGGCGGGCGCCTTGACCACGGAGACCTGGTTGACACTGCCGCCGACGATCGGGTTGGGCGGTTCGGTCGGCCCGGGTCCGGGGACGCACGCCGTGAGCGTCGCACCCACCAACACCGCGCAGAGCGCTGCTGTCCCCCAACGCAGTCTGGATCCCAGCGTGCGTCGTGCCCTCATCCGTGCCCCCCAGCGGTAGCCGCGCGTGATCGCGAACTGTGCCCGGGTATGCCCCGGGGCAGAGCACTCTAGACGGCACCCGCCCGAGGCGCCCAGCGGGGTCACGAGTGGAGGAGCATCGGCATGAGCCAACTCGCGACCCAATCGGCCCCCTGGTCGTCGAAGTGGATGCCGTCGGGCCGCGCGCCGGTGACTCCGCCGAGGTCGGGATCGAACGCGCCTCCGGGGCAGAGGCGCGAGGTCACGTCGACCAGATGAACCCCGGGCCGTGCCTGGGCGACGCGTGGCAGCAGACGGTCGCGTGCGTACTGCAGGCGGCGGCTGTGCTCTGGGTTCGCCACGCACATCGGGTCGAGCACGACGACTCGGGCGCCACCCGCGGACAGGAGATCGACGGCGCTGGAGTACCCCTCGACGTACCGATCGTCGAACGGAGCGACGCCGGGGAGGAGGAAGTCCTCTCCTGGTGCCCATTGCCTCGGGACGACGTCCCAGATCGTGCTCAGCACGATCACGACGTCGGGGTCGAACGCCGCGACCTGGTCGCGCCAGGTGGGCAGCTGATCGCACGACCTCTGCGTCTCCATCACCTGGATGTCGCCGCTGCCGAGGACGCCGCAGTAGAAGCGCCCGACGTTCCACACCACGAGTCCGTGCGGCGTGGCCCAGCGTTCAAAACCGCGTCCGAGCGTCTGCGCCACGGAATCGCCGACCAGCATCACCCGCGAGACCGCCGGCGCGGCAGGTCCGGGGTTCGCGCGCGCCACGGTCCACGTCGAGTGTGGCCGCGACGCGTTCGTCGGACTCACCGAAACCGGCGCGGCGGTGGGGGGCGCGGAGCTGTCGGCGCGCACGGCCCGGAACACGATCGGCGGGGGTGGGGGATCGGTCGACACCGCGACGACGATTCCGCAGAGCACGAGCGCGGCGGTGGGTGCCAGCACCCAGGAACCCCGGCGTGTCATCCGTTCACCGCGGCGGATCGGCTGCTCGACCGCGTGGTACGACAGCGCCGCGCACGCGATCGTCACGGTGCACCGCACGATGAAGAGCTCGATGCCGCCGAGGCCGGTGCGCGACGGCGTGAGCCACAGGAACACGGGCCAGTGGAACAGGTAGACGCCGTAGCTGATGCGGCCGAGGGCACGGAGTGGCCGGACCGAGAGCAGGGAGCGCACCGGGCCGGCAACGGTCGCCGCAAGGATGACGCAGCACGATCCGAGGGCATAGGCCGCCAGGCCGCCGCGGTAGAGCCACGGCTGGGTGTCGGCGGCGAGGAGCCAGGCGACAGTGGTCCCGACCAGACCGACGACGCCGAGCGCGACCACGGCGAGTCGGAGCCGTGCCGAACGCGCCAGCTGCGCCCGCAGGCCTCGGTGCATGATCACCGCGAGCAGCGCGCCGATGATGAGCTCGAGCGCGCGGGTGTCGCTGCCGTAGTACACGCGTGACGGATCGTCGCCAGGTCGGTACAGCACGAAGAGCAGGGCACACGACGCGACGCCCGCGGCGACGAGTCCGAGCGTGAACCATCGAAGCGGAGCCCGGCCCCGCGTGAGCAGCACCGCAGCGGCGATGGGAAACGCGAAGTAGAACTGCTCCTCGATCGCGAGCGACCAGAAGTGCTGCACCGGCGAGGGTGACGAGAACAGCGCGACGTACGAGTTCCCGCCGAAGATCAGTCGCCAGTTCTCGACGTCGGCGAGCGCGGCCACGATGTCGAGGCGCAGGCGTTCGTACTGGTACGACTCCCCCACCATCGCGACGTAGAGCACGGCCAACAGGAGCGCGAGCAGCGCAGCCGGGCGCAACCGACGGAACCGTCGGGTCCAGAAGCGCCGAAGGTCGATGCGTCCGCTCTCGGCGTGTTCGCACAGCAGCAGCGTCGTGATCAGGAAGCCCGACAGCGTGAAGAACGTGCTGACGCCGAGGAACCCTCCACTCAGCGCGGTGAACCCGCCGTGGAAGAGCAGGACCCCGGTCACTGCGAGGCCGCGCAGCCCGTCGAGGCCGGGCTGGTAACTCGTCGAGCGATGCCGCGACCGACCAACCGGCAGCCGTTCCGCGTCGCGTGTCCCCCCGGTGTCCAAGTCGACGCCCGTCCCCCCGGCGGCAATCCGACGGTGAGATCTTCGTGCCTCGGGTCGGTTCGAGACAAGCGAGCGTCGTGAGGCGGGCCCGCATCACAGGACAGCGGCCCCGTGAGGGGCCGCCGACCTGCTGTTTCTCGGGTCGGGATGCCGGGATTCGAACCCGGGGCCTCAGCGTCCCGAACGCTGCGCGCTAACCAAGCTGCGCCACATCCCGAAGGAGGACGAGTGTAGCGGGGTGCTTCTCGCCGACCTCGGCCCGAGCGGGATGATGGAGCGTGCGCTTCTTCCAGACCGCCCACGCGGGGCTCGCCGACGGATCCGTCACCGTCACCTTCCGCCGTTGGAAGCGTGCCCAGGTCAAGGTCGCAGGCATGTACCGGGTCGGCCCCGTCGACCTCACCGTTGATCGGATCGATCGCGTCCCGCTCGAACGGATCACCGCGGGTGACGCGCGGCGGGCCGGGTTCACCGATCGGGCGGCGCTGGTCGCATTCCTCGGACCTCCAGACGTTGACGCGACCGACGAGCTGGTCTGGCGCATAGCGTTCCGCTGCGAGCCGGCCGCGCCGAAGGTCGCACCGTCGGGGAAGCTCACCCTCGCCGACGTCGACGAGCTCCGGCGGCGCCTCGACCGGCTCGACCGCAACGGCCCGACAGGATCGACCGGTCCGTGGACCCGCGAGGTGCTCGAGCTGATCGCGCGTCGACCGGGTGTCGTGTCGACTGAGCTCTCGGCCGAGCTCGGACGTGAACGCGCGCCGTTCAAGATCGACGTGCGGAAGCTGAAGCGCCTCGGACTCACCGAGAGCCTCGAGGTCGGCTATCGGTTGTCACCGCGAGGGAAGGCGCTACTCCGGAGACTGGGTTGACGGCGCCGGCGCCGAGAGGACCGGTTCGTCGGCGAGCAGCCGCTTCGCGGCGCGCCGCAGCGTTCCTGCGTCGAAGGGCTTCACGAGGAGATCGTCGACGTCGGCGCGCTTGGCGAGGAACCGGTCGGCCTCACGATCGAGGAGCAGCAGGATCGGCACCGCCGGGAGTCGACCGGCAGACTCCTCGAGCCGGAGATCAATGGCGACCGCGATCCCACCCATGTTGGCGATCTGCATGTCGAGGACGAGCAGATCGGGTTCGTACTCGGCGACCGCGGCGCGCACGTCTTGACCACGGCTGACCTCGACGACACCCTGACCCGGACCGACGAACGCGGCGCGGACCTGCTCGCGGACCCACGCGGCCTCCGCGGCGACGAGGATCGTGGTGGCGGGCACCGGGGACGTGGGTGTGGACGCAACGGTCACGGGCGGCACGCTACCGCACGGGTTCCTGTCATCCGCTCTCGGCGAAGAGCTGCTCGCCGATCTCGGCGAGGGCAGTGAAGTCGTGTACGTCGTGCGCGAGGAACGGGACGGTCGCGACTGCAGCCGTACCGATGCGGGACCGCACCGCGTCGAGATGCACGCGCTCGCGGATCGAGATCTCCTGGAAGTCGGCCAGGTTCTCGTACTGGGTGGCGAGCCGGACCGCGGCGGCCTTGGCTTCGCCGTCGCGAGACTCGCCGACGAGGTGCTCGGCGCGCGCGCGGAGCCCGGCGGCGTGCTCGTCGCCGAACTGAGGGTGGACGCGGTTCACGATGAGCGCGTCGACGGTGAGACCGTGGTCGGCGATCTGGTCGGCGAAGAACACCGCTTCTTCGACGGCGTCGCGCTGAGGCGCGGTCACGAGCACGAAGCGCGTCCCGGGATCGGCGAGGAGCGCGAGCACGGTCGCGGCGCGCACGCGGAACCCGTCTTCCATGCCTTCGAACGCGCGGAAGAACGCGACCACGTCGTCGATCACCGCCGTGCCGACCACACGCCCGATCGTGCGGAGGAACGTCTGCAGCGCGACTCCCGCGACGCGCATGCCCGCCTTCGTCGGCGTCATCAGCATCCGGAAGATGCGGTTGTCGAGCAGGCTCGTGATCCGCTTCGGCGCGTCGAGGAAGTCGAGCGCGTGCCGCGTCGGCGGGGTATCGACCACGATGAGGTCGTAGCCGCCCTCCTCGTGGAGCTCGTGCAGCTTCTCCATCGCCATGTACTCCTGCGTCCCGCCGAGCGCGCTGGAGATGTTGCGGTAGAAGCGGTTCTCGAGGATGCCGCCGGCCTGGTCGCCGTCGGCGGCATAGCGCCGCACGAGTCCGTCGAACGTCGACTTGGTGTCGAGCATCAACGCGGAGAGTCGTCCGCCGGGGGAGATCCCGTCGGGATCCCATCGTTCGGGTTCGATCTCGTGCGCGGTGTTCGACAGCGCCTCGAGACCGAGCGCGTTCGCGAGCCGCTTCGCCGGATCGATCGTGACGACGACCGCGTTGCGCCCGCGACGCGCGCCCTCGAGTGCGAGCACCGCGGCCGAGGTGGTCTTGCCGACGCCGCCGCTGCCGCAGCAGATCACGACGTGACCCTCGTCGACGAGCCGGAACAGGTCAGCCATCGAGGGTCTCGATGCCCGAGCGCAGCGCCTCGGCGAGCACGCCGATCTCGGCCGGCCCGACGTCGTCGCTGAAGAGGAACGGGAGTCGGATCTGGGGGAGCGGGAGGTGCTGCGCGAGGCGGTCGACCTGCACGCGCTGGAGGGCCTGGCGTTCGACCCGGAACGCCGCGGCGCGCGCGAGGTCGTCGGCTTCGCGTGCTGAGAGAAACACACTCGCGGCCTCAGCGTCGCGCGCGATCGCGGCGGGGTCGGTCCGGAGATCGAGCTCGGGGTAGCAGCCGTTCACGACGATCGGTCCGAGCGCGACCCCGACGCGGTCTTCGAGGGTGAACGCGGTGTCGACGAGCTCGTTGACAGGCGTCTCCTCTGGAATGGTGACGAGCAGCACCTGGCAGCGGGTCGGATCGGAGAGGAGCTCGATCACGTCGGTCGCCTGCTTGCGGATCGGCCCGACTGACACCGCGTCGAGGAGGCCGCGGGGCGAGAGCAGGAAGCTGATCGCGTGCCCGGCTGCCGGCGCGTCGACCAGGATGAGGTCGGCGGCGCGGTCGCGCTCGAGTGACTTGACCTTGCCCAGCACGAGGATGTCCTTCATGCCCGGCACGGCGGTGGCCACGACGTCGAGGGTGCCGGTGCTCGCGAGCCGCTTCGAGATCCGCCTCATCCCGTGGGTGTCGAGGTAGTCGACGAGGGCGTGATCGGGCGTGAGCGTTCGGGCCCGTACCCCGGGTGCGAGGTCGATTTCTTCGTAGCCGAGGTCGGGCATCCCGAAGGCGGCCGAGAGCCCCGATTTGCCCTCGACCTCGACGATAAGCACGCTCAGACCTGCCCGGGCCGCAGCGACGGCGAGCGAGGCGGTGACGGTGGTCTTGCCGACGCCACCCTTGCCCGCCACGATGAGCACCCGGGAGGTGGAGCAGAACTGTTCGAGCTCCATCGACCCTCATGCTACGGGAGCCCCATTGCCCCGCCGACGCCGGTCCCCCCGACCCCGCCGCATCCTGACCGTCGTCGTCCTCGCGCTCGGTGCGCTGCTCGTGTTGGCCGACGCGGGCGCGTCGGTCGACGTCGCCGGCGCCGCGACCACACGGGAGAAGAACGGGATCGAGGTCGCCCAGGTGAACGGGTTGATCGACCCGCCGAACGCGCAGCTGATCCTCGATTCGATCCGCGGTGCCAACGAGCGGCGCGCCGAGGTCCTCGTGATCCAGCTCGCGTCCGGAGGCGCGGTCGACGTCGACGTCCAAGAGCTCGTGCGCGCGATCCGCGACTCCGACGTTCCCGTCGTGGTGTGGGTCGGCCCGTCGGGCTCGCACGCGCGCGGCGCCGCGGCGCTCCTCGCCCAGGCGGCACCGGTCGCAACGATTGCCAACGGCTCCGGGATCGGGGCCGCGTACCCCCTCTCCCTCGACCACCCGCACGCCGTCTCCGTCGGCGCAGTCACCCGCCAGCTCCGGTCGCTCGCCCGGGCGAACGGTCGTCGGGCCGCGGGCGCGGCGATCACCGCGACGCGGGCGCTGTCGTCGGGTCGGGCCCGGGCCGTCGGCGCGGTCAACCGGGTGTCGGCGACGCTCGGGGAGGTCGTCGTCACGCTCGACGGCGCCGAGGTCACCACCGCCTCGGGCACCACCACGCTGTCGACGGCGCGCGTGGTCGGCAAGGGTCGTGACCGCCGACGCGAGCCCAACCAGACGGTGCGCTTCCGCAAGCTCGGGCTCGACGGTCAGGCGTCGCACACGCTCAGTAGTCCGTCGTTCGCCTACTTCCTGCTCCTCGCGGGCCTGTGCCTCATCGTCTTCGAGTTCTTCACCGCGGCGATCGGCCTCGCCGGTGCCACCGGTGCCGTCGCGGTGGTCGGCGCGTTCGTCGGGTTTTCGCATCTCCCGGTGGAGTGGTGGGCGCTCGGGCTGCTGCTCGTCGCGATCGTCGGCTTCGCGATCGACGCCCAGGCCGGCCGCACGGGCGCGTGGAGCGTGATCGGCTCGGTCGCGCTGCTCGTCGGCTCGTTGTTCCTCTACGGCGGTTCGTCGCGGCTCGACGTGCGGTGGTGGGTCTTGCTCCTCACGTTCGCGGGGGTCCTCCTGTTCATGATGGCGGCGGTGCCCGCGGCCATCCGCGCCCGCTTCTCGACGCCGACGGTCGGTCGCGAGGGCATGGTCGGTGAGTTGGGTGCAGCCGAGGTCGACGTCGATCCCGACGGTGTCGTGCGCGTACGTGACGCCCTCTGGCGGGCCCGCACGAACCGCGCGACGCCGATCCGAGCCGGCGACACGATCCGGGTCGTCGAGATCGACGGCCTCGTGCTCGAGGTCGAGCCCGAGGCCGGCGGTGCCCGCGACTACCGCGAACGTCGACCGCGCGCGAGTCCTGATGCGCCCGAGGAGCCCGATACGGCGCCGAGCTGACCGTTCGCCGGCCGGTCCCCGGACCCGCGTTCGTGTCCTGAGTATCCCGAAATCGCCCCTTGTCGATATGAGAAGTCGGGCGATAGCTTCGATTGCGTAGGGGCCCGACCGAGGAGGGCGCGTGGGTGTTCGGACGCTTCACGAGTCGCGGAACGCGACTTGGCAGCTGCGGGCATCGTGTCGCGGACCGGTTTCGGTGCTGTTCTTCCCTCCGACCTCTTCGGAGCGCAAGGACGAGCGCGACGAACGAGAAGGACGGGCGAAGGCGATCTGCGCAAGCTGCCCGGTGCGGATGCCGTGCCTCGAGTACGCCACCGGGATCAGGGAGCCGCACGGCATCTGGGGTGGACTCACCGAGTCGGAGCGCCGGGTGTTGACCGCGCGCGACGCCGGCTGATCGCGGTCGACCCCGCTCATCACCTGATCGGCCGGGACGGGCCCGACGGCTCCGACCCCTAGACTCGCCGCGTGGCTACCGTCCGAGACGCGGCAACCGTGATGCTCGTCCGCGACGCCCCTGACCTGCAGGTCTTCATGCTCCGGCGGAACCTCAGCAGCGAGTGGGTCGCCGGCGCGTACGTGTTCCCCGGTGGTGCCGTGGATGCCGACGACCGGACCGACGAGTCGTACGCGCGCTGCCCCGGTCGTACCGATGTCGCGGCGAGCACGCTCCTCGGCGTCGCCTCCGGCGGCCTCGGATTCTGGGTCGCGGCGATCCGCGAGTCGTTCGAGGAAGCGGGAGTGCTCCTCGCCCGGCCGCGGGGTGCTGCCGATCTCGATCTCTCCGATCTCGAGGCCGAGCGGGCGGAGGTGAACCGCGGCGACCGGCGCTTCCTCGACGTGCTGAAAGCGCAGGATCTCGTGCTCGACGTCGACCGGCTCCACGTGTTCTCCCACTGGATCACGCCCGCCGGCATGCCCCGTCGGTACGACACCTGGTTCTTCGTGGCCGAGGCACCCGAGGGCCACACCTACTTCCACGACGACGGCGAGACGGTCGCGTCGACCTGGATCCGTCCGGCCGATGCCCTCGAGCGCGCCGACGCGGGCGAGTTGGAGCTCATCTTCCCGACGCGTCGCAGCCTCGAGGCGCTCACGCGCTTCGCGACCGCGGCCGAGGTCGTCGCGGTCGTGCGCGAGGCCTCCGACCTCCCGCCGGCGACCCAGCCGCGCATCGTCGCCGACGGCAACGGCGCGCGACTGCTCCTCCCGGGTGATCCCGGTTACGACGACGCCGTGGAACCCGCCGACGGTTCGATCTCGGGCCCGGCGCTACACGCGATGCGCGCCGCGGAACGGGGACGGGGCTCGGCCTGATGCCCGACCTCACGCCGGGCGTGCCGAGCGCGCTCTCACCACTGGTGCGGCGCATCGTCGCACCGAACCCAGGGCCGATGACCGGTCCGGGCACGAACACCTACCTCGTCGGGATCGACGAGGTCGCGGTGATCGATCCCGGGCCCGACGACGCGAAGCACATCGACGCGATCGTCGGCGGATCGATGCGCGAGCGCGTCCGTTGGGTGCTCCTCACCCACACCCATCCCGACCACTCGCCGGGAACGGAGCGGTTGGTGAAGGCGACAGGTGCCGAGGTCCTCGCGCACGCGAAGGTCCCGAAGAAGGACCAGCCCGTCGTCACCCCCGATCGCTTCATCGGCGAAGGCGACGTGGTCGAGGGCACCGAGTTCCGCCTCGAGGTGCTCCACACGCCGGGCCACGCGCCGAACCACCTCTGCTTCTACCTCGACGAGGAACGGGTGCTCTTCACCGGCGACACGATCCTCGATGGCACCACGAGCGTGATCTCACCGTTGCGCGGTGGCGACATGGTGCAGTACCTCGCGTCGCTCGAACGTCTTCGCAAGCTCCGACTGGCGAAGATCCTGCCGGGTCACGGCGACGTGATCGAAGACCCGCGCGCCCGCATCGACGAGTACCTCGCACACCGCGCCGAGCGCGAGGAGGAGATCCTCGGTGTGCTCGACGACGGGCCGGCGAAGATCTCGGTAATCGTCGGTCGCCTGTACGTTGACACCCCCGATGTGCTGCAGGAGCAGGCGGCGTCGATGGTCCAGGCCCACCTGATCAAGCTGCGCACCGAAGGACGGGTCACGGGGAGCGGCCAGAAGGGCACGTGGAAGCTGGCCTAGGTCAGCAGCCCCCGTTCTGGTCAGGTTCTCGCCCCCATAGGACGCCAGATCCTGACCAGAACGAGGGTTTCGACGGATCGACCGTCACAGGGCGCCGTTGGCCCCGCCTTCCGCGTCGAGGGCGGCGAGGTTCGCGGTCGCGATGTCGAGGATGCGGGCGGTGCATCCACCCATCTCGATCGGCGGGAGCACGTCCTCGACCACGAGCGCGGCCAGCGCGTGGAACGCCGCGCCCGCCGGGGAGCCCGGCGTGGCGAGCACAACGGGATGACCGGTGTCGCCACCGTCGGCCACCGCCGGCTCGATCGGGATGGTCGCGAGGAGCGGCGCGTCGATCTCCGAAGCGAGCGCGGCCCCGCCACCGCGTCCGAACAGCGCGTGGCTGGTGCCGTCGGGCGCGACGAACGCGCTCATGTTCTCGATCACGCCCGCGACCTTCATGTACGAGCGTCGAGCCATGTCGGCGACGCGTGAAGCGACCTTCTGGGCGTTGCGCGCGGGGGTGGTGACCACGAGCATCTCGGCCTGGGGCAGGAGTCGCGCGAGTGCCATCTGGATGTCGCCGGTACCGGGCGGCATGTCGACGAGCAGGTAGTCCATGTCGCCCCACCGCACGTCGGTGAGGAACTGTTCGAGTGCTTTGGTGAGGATGAGGCCGCGCCACATCAACGCGGTGCCTTCGTCGTCGACGAGGAACCCCATCGACACGACCTTGAGGCTCCCTGCGGCGTCGTGGGGGTCGAGGAGGTTCGCGACGGGGAGCACGTTCGGGTGGATCTTGCCGTCGGCGCCGCCGAGGCGGTCGTCGAGGCCGAGCATGCGGGGCACGCTGAAGCCCCAGATGTCGGCGTCGAGCACCCCGACCGTGTAGCCGCGCGCCGCGAGCGCGACCGCGAGGTTCACCGTGACCGAGCTCTTGCCCACGCCGCCCTTGCCGCTCGCGATCGCGAGGACGCGCGTCGTGGACGGCACCTCCGTCTCGGGCGCGTGCTCCCGGGCGTTCCACCGGGCGCGATGCATCGCCGCGGTCTTCTGCTCGGGAGTCATCTCGCCGTACTTCACCGAGACGCCGGTGACCCCGGGAAGTCCGCGCACCTTCGACTCGACGTCTTTCTTGATCTGGCCGCGCAACGGGCACCCGAGGGTGGTGAGGGCGATCTGGACCATCACGGTCCCGTCGGCGTCGATGGC
>JBBQMI010000020.1:0-10544 GCA_038328825.1 Acidimicrobiia bacterium
ATGAGCGTGCGGGCCTGGTAGCCGGCCTCGCCGTGGAAGGCGATGGGGTTGTCGGCCGGCAGCTTCTTCAACGCGAAGCGCTTCGTGACCAACCCGATCTGCGCCGGGCCGATCAGGTGCACCGACTTCGAAAGCCCGGTGAGCACGATCACCACGACGGCGATCAGCACCACCAACACGAGGATCCCCATCGGCCGCTCCTTCTCTCGTCCTGGTCCCAACATACGACCAGGAGGATCGAGAGCAACTACGCGGTGCCGAGCCCGAGGTTCTCGTAGATCTCGCGGGTCGCGGTCGAGCGGTTCAACGTGTAGAAGTGGAGGCCCGGAGCGCCGCCGTCGAGCAGGGTCCGGCAGAGCTTCGTCGCCTCCTCCACCCCGACCCTTCGGACCGCCTCGGGGTCGTCGCCGACGGCGTGCATCTTGTCGGCGAGCCAGGTCGGGAACTCCGAACCCTGGAGCTCGCTCATGCGCTTGATGCCGGCGATGCTCGTCGCGGGCATGATCCCGGCAACCACCGGCTTGTCGACCCCGTGGGCCCCGAGTCCCTCGACGAGATCGAAGTAGTGGTCGGGATCGAAGAAGAACTGCGTGATCGCGAAGTCGGCTTCGCGCAGCTTCTCGGCCGTGTGGAGCCGGTCGGCCTCCTTCGAGGGCGACCGTGGATGGGGCTCGGGGTGCGCGGCGACACCGATCGAGAAGTCGCCGATCTCGCGGACGAGGCGCACGAGCTCGACCGCGTAGGTGAGCTCGCCGGGCGGGAGGTCGAGGTCCTTCGGCGGATCGCCACCGAGGGCGAGGATGTTCTCGATCCCCGCGTCGCGGTAGCGCTCGACCACGCCGACCAGATCGGCTCGGGTGTGGCTCGCGCACGTGAGGTGGGCCATCGGGGTCATCGGCGTCTCACGGAGGATCTGCACGACGAGATCGTGGGTGCGCTCACGGGTCGACCCACCGGCGCCGTAGGTGACCGACACGTACGACGGCGCGAGCGGCTCGAGATCCACGAGCGTCTGCTCGAGCGTGCGTTCCATCTGCTCGGTCCGCGGCGGTCCGAACTCGAACGAGTAGCTCGGGCCGCGCTGCAGGATGTCTGCGATCTTCGTCACCGCGCTCCCCCGGTCCGTGGGTGACCCGACAGCGTACGCGACACTCGGTCTGGCGATCACCGCCCATCCCGATGGTCGAATCCGCTGCGCCGGCTCGACCGCTCACCACACCCCGACCCTCCGTGCGAGTCCGCCGGCTCCGCTCCTTCTCCGGAGGATGGCCTGACGAGAGGCTGCTCCCCTGCGACTGCGCCACCACGAACACCGCCGCACGCTCCGGGGTCACGGGTACTTCAAGCGCCTCGGGCCCGGGATCGTCACCGGCGCGGCCGACGACGACCCGTCGGGGATCGGCACGTACTCGCAGGTGGGTGCGGCGTACGACTACGGGATCCTCTGGTCGACGCTGCTCGTCGCGCCCATGGCGGTGGCGGTGCAGGAGATGGCGGCCCGACTCGGCCTCGTGACCGGCCACGGCCTGGGCACCCTCATCCGCAACCGCTACCCAAGGTGGGTGCTGCTCGGCTGCGTGGCCCTCGTGGCGCTCGCGAACACGTTCAACATCGCCGCCGACCTCGCGTCGATGGGAGCCTCGGCCCATCTCGTGGTCCCTCTCCCGCCGGAGCTCCTCACCGTCGTGATGGGCGCCGGCATGCTCGCGCTCGAAGTGTTCCTCTCGTACCGCCGCTACGCGACGGTCCTGCGCTTCCTCGCACTCTCACTCCTCGCGTATGTGCTCGTGCTGTTCACGATCAGCATCGACTGGTCAGCGGTGCTCCACGGTTTCCTCGTGCCCAACCTCGACGGCGGGAAGGCCGAGCTCGCCGCGCTCATCGCGGTGTTCGGAACGACCGTGTCGCCGTACCTGTTCTTCTGGCAGGCGAGCGAGGAGGTGGAGGAGGAGGGGGAGGAGCACAACGAACCCGATCCGCACCGGCAGGTGACCGGCGAGCACCTCACCGCCATGCGCGTCGACGTGGCCGGTGGGATGGTCTCGGCCGTGGGAATCGCGTCGGCGATCATCATCGCGACCGCGGCCACACTCCACGCGCGGGGCGTGACCGACATCGCGACCGCCGATCAGGCCGCCCGCGCACTCCGCCCCTTGGCGGGCGACCTCGCGGGCCTGCTGTTCGCCACGGGGATCGTCGGCCTCGGTCTGCTCGCGGTGCCGGTGCTCGCCGGAGCCACCGCCTTCGCGGTCTCGGAGGCGATGGCCCACAACGAAGGGCTCTCGCGAAGCTTCCGCGACGCCCGCGGCTTCTACATCGTGATCATCGGGTCGATGCTCCTCGGCCTCACGCTCGACTTCGCCGGTCTCGATCCGATCCGCGGCCTGTACTACGCGGCGATCCTCAACGGAGTCACCGCGCCGCCGCTCATCCTCGTGATGCTGCTCCTCGCCCGCTCCCACCGGACCCTCGGAGACCGACGCAGCGGCTGGCTCTCGACCACGGTGGTCGTGCTCACGATCGTCGCGGGCACCGCGCTGCCGATCGCGTACCTTGTGTCGTGACATGGACTTCACGCTTACCCAGGACATCGCCGCGACCGTCGATCAGGTCGAGGCCGCGCTCACCGACGCCGGGTTCCTCGCGACGATGGCCGACATGCCGAAGATCGGCAGCGTCGAGGTGCTCGAGCAGACGCGCGACGGCGACACCGTGCACCAGCGCGTGCGCTACCTGTTCACCGCCGAGCTCTCGGGCGCAGTGCGACGGGTCGTCGATCCCGACAAGCTCACGTGGGTCGAGGACTCCACCTCCGACCTCGCCGCGCACACGGCGTCGTACCGGATCGATCCCGACAACTACGCGAACCTGCTCGAGGGCTCGTACGACGCGACGATCACCGCCCACCGGAACGGCGCCCGACGCGTCGCCATCGGGCTGCTCAAGGTGCGCGTGCCGCTCGTCGGAGGCAAGGTCGAGCGGGCGATCGTCGACGGCCTGCGGGAGAACTCCGACGCGCAGGCCGAGCTCCTCACCGCCTGGGCCGCGAAATGATGGTCGAATCCGCTGCGCCGGCTCGACCGCTCACCTCACAAGCCCCGTAGTACGCGTCCGCCGGCTCCGCTCCTTCTCCTGCCGCTCACACCATCAGATCGGCTTGTGCGTCAGCGTGCGGAGCGTCTCGATCCCGTTGTTCGTGTCGACGGTCGTGTTCGGCTCGGTGGCCGCCGCGATCACGAACAGGACCGCGAGCAGCAGGGCCACACCCACGCCGATCCAGCCGAGGACGATCCCGGCGATGGCAAGCCCGCGGCCGGTCTGCGTGCCCGACGACCGGTCGATCTGACTCTTCGACACGTAGCCGAAGACGACAGCGAGGATCGACGGCACGAAGCACAGCATGAAGCCGACACACCCGCAGACGAGCGCGGCGACGGCGAGCCCGTTCGTCTTCGGGACGCCCGCGTAGCCCGGCGACGGCGCGCCGGGGACGGCCCAGCCCGCCGGTGCGGGCGGCGGACCTGGTGGGGTCGGCGGCGGCGACCACGAGGGTGGCGGTGGGGGCGGCCACCCCGCTGACGGATCGTCGACCATGGGCCCCGACTGTACGTCGTGCCAGACTGCCGACATGCCGCCCGAGAAGCTGTCGTGGAACCACCTCTACCAGGAGGTCGTCACCTCCGGCCTGTGCACCGGCTGCGCCGGCTGCGTCATCGCCTGTCCGCACGATGTCCTCGGATATCGAGACACCGAAGGCGTGTACAAACCGTTCCAGCTCGAAGACGACTACGGCGGCGCGGGCGACTGCTCCCACGGTGACAAGGCCTGCACGTCGTGCACCCGCGCCTGCCCGCGCTTCCGCGCGTGGGAACCGGAGATCGACGAGTTCATGTTCGGTCGAGTCCGCGAGGCCGAGGAGGTGTCGGGCCTCTACAAGGACATCGTCCTCGCCCGCGCCGCCGATCCGATCCTCCACGAGGTCGGCCAAGACGGCGGACTCGTGTCGGCGATCCTCGTGTACGCGCTCGAGCACGACGTGATCGACGCCGCGCTCGTGTCGTTCCTCGAGGGCGACGGCACCTCCTGGAAGGCGGTGCCCGGTGTGGCCCGCAACCGAGACGACGTGATCGCGTCGGCCGGGAGCCGTTACACATACTCGGCGAACACGCTCGCCTACACCGACGCGATCGAGTCGGGCGCGGAGCGCATCGCGCTCGTCGGCATGAGCTGCCAGAGCTCGGTGCCCCCGGTGATGAAGCAGCGCAAGGCAGGGAAGGTTGCCCGTCGGCTCTCGCTCAACATCGGGCTGCTCTGCTCGAAGACCTTCGACGACGCGATCTTCGAGGAGCTGTTCGAGGCGAAGTACGGCCTGGTGAAGGCCGAGATCAAGAAGATGAACATCAAGGGCGTCTTCCAGATCTGGATGAAGAACGGCGACTACCACGAGGTGCCGCTCAAGGAGTGCCACGCGTGGACTCGCGAGGGCTGCAACATGTGCCCCGACTTCGCCGCCGAGCACGCCGACATCTCCACCGGCGGCATCGGCGCGTTCAACGATTGGACGCTCACGATCGTGCGCACCGACGTTGGTCGTGAGCTGATGGACGCGATGGTGCGTGACGGGTCCATCGAGGTGCGCCCCGGCGACGACGACCCGGGTGCGATCGAACTGATGCATAAGCTGTCGAAGAAGTCGCGCAAGCGGTGGCCGGAGTTCGCGATCGACGCGCCGCGTCTCATCCCCGCCCCGCCCGCCAAGGCTCTCTGAAACCCGAAGGGAACGACATGAAGGGCAGCCCGAAGGTCAAGACCGCGCTCGACGAGCTGCTGGCTGCGGAGATGGGCGCGATCAACACGTACTTCGTGAACGCGAAGCTGCTCGAGAACTGGGGCTATCGGAAGCTCGGCGCAAAGATGTATGAGGAGTCGATGGCCGAGATGCGCCACGCCGAGCAGATGGTGAATCGGATCATCTACTTCGAGGGGATCCCGAACCTGAACAAGCTGGGCCGGGTGAAGACGGGCGCCACCGTGCCCGAGCAGTTCCACACCGCCCACGAGCTCGAGACAACGCAGTGTGCACGGCTGATCGAGACGATCACGCTGTGTCGTACCGAAGGTGACGACGGGACGCGCCTCGTGCTCGAGCCGATGGTCGCCGCGGGTGAAGAGACCATCGACTGGCTCGAAACCCAGCTCAGCCTCATCGAGAGCCTCGGTGAGACGAACTACCTCGCGCAGCAGCTCGGAGTCTGAGCGCGATGCGCACGGTCGCCCTCGTCGGCGACCTCATGGACCGGAGCAAGCTCACGGCGGCGATCCCCGACGTCTCGTTCGCGCGCGACGTCGCCGGATGCGCCGGGGCGGTTGTGGTGATCGTCGACCTCGCCCGCAACGGCGACGCGATCGCGAGCGTCCGGGAGCTCGTGCCCGAAGCGCGCATCATCGGTTTCGGTCCCCACGTCGACGGCGAGGGCGCCGACCGGGCGCGGGCCGCCGGTGCCGACGTCGTCTTCCCCCGCTCCCGCTTCTTTCGCGACCCGCTCGCCGCGATCGCGACGGGATAGCTCGACCGGTCAGACCATGGGCCAGGGAACCGAGTGGTAGCCCGGGTCGGGGTTCGGCAGCATGCCGATCCGCAGTAGCTCCTCGGCGCGATGGCGGAACGCGGCGAGCTCGTCGGGATGGAGGAGCGGGCGGAGGGTGGCGTCGACCGCGTCGGAGTCGGCCAGGAGCCGGCAGATGTCGTCGGCCAGCGAGGGTGGCACCGCCTCGCCGGCGAAGTCCCAGATGACGGTGCGAAGCTTCCACTCGTCGTGGAACGTCAGGCCGTGATCGATGCCCCACACGTGATCGTCGGCACGCGACCGGAGGCAGTGACCACCCTTGCGGTCGGCGTTGTTGACGAGCACGTCGAACACGGCGAAGCGACGCAGCGTGTCGGTGTGGTCCTCGAGCAGCGTGAAGTAGTGCTCGTCGGGGTCGTGGTCGATGTAGAGCTGCACCATCCCGACGCCGAGCGGACCGTCTCGCAGGACCGTCGGCGGCACGATCGACCAACCGAGCAACTCGGAGAGGTCGTGGGTCGCGACCTCGCGCTGACACAGCGTGCCGGTCGCGAAGTCCCACAGGGGCCGCTCGCCCCGACGGGGTTTGTAGATCACGGGGAACTCGACGTCTTCCGACGAGAGCGTCGCGAGCATCGTCGCGTTCGACGACCACGGCATCCGGCCGAGGATCTCGATGTCGCCGTTCCGGAGGAGCTCCCGGATGTCGCCGGGGGTCAGTTCCAGCGCGGACAACGGTGGCCCTGGGGGTCCATCGGCTGCTCGCACAGCGGGCAGCGCGGTCGACCGCCGACGCTCACCGACTCCACCGCCCGCGCGGCCATGGCGCGGACCTGGGCACGGGTCGCGTAGATGCGGGCGACGAATCCGTCGTCGTCGTCGGTGTTCAGGAGGCCGTCGTCGTCTTCGGCGTCTTCGTCGTCGTCGGAGTGCTCGCGGAGCTCGATGAGCACGAGCTCACGCTCGGGTTCGAACCCGAGACCGATGAGGCGCGCCCGGAACAGCGGCACGGCCGGCTCCTGCACCGACGCGGCCCGGTGGAGCTCGGGGCCGATCTCGATCGGGTCTTCGGGAAACTCCTCGGCGATCCGTTCGAGGAACGCCACTGCTTCGGTCGCGAGCAGGGCGACCTGCTCCTTCTCGACGAGCACCGTGAGGCGGGCGTGCGACTTCGCCGCCTGGATCAGGAACGTGCGCTGACCCGGCTGGCCGATCGCACCGGCACCAAGAGAGTCGACCGGATCGAGCTCGATGGGATCAGTCACCTTCGACCTCGCTTCCCGACGCGGGAGCCGCCTCGGAGGCAGCTTCGGGGGTGGATTGCTTCGGAACCAGGTCGTCCATGTTGCCGGTGTCGTTGCTCTTCACGAGCGTGGCGCCGAACCGGCCGAGCTCGAGCACGGTGACCGACGCCGGCGACACCGCGATCCGCTGGAACAGATCGAGGGGGAGGCCGGTGAAGTGCGCGACCGCGGCCTTGATCGGGTCGGCATGCGACACGACCACGACGGTCTCACCGGCGTGGTCGACCGCGAGCGCCTCGATGGCCTCGACCATGCGGGTCTGCATCGCGACCATGGCCTCACCGTCGGGGAAGCGGACCCGTGACGGCGCGGCCTGCACGGTCTTCCAGAGGTCGAGCTTCATCAGGTCGACGAGCTTCTCACCCGTCCACTCGCCGTAATCGGCCTCGATCACGCCGGGGAGGGGCTGCACCGGGAGACCGTGGTGCTGGGCGATGAGCTCGGCCGTCTGGGTGGTGCGCTCGATCGGGCTCGCGTAGACCGCAGCGACGGGCACCGCGGCGAGCCGTTCCCCGGCCTGTTCCGCCTGGCTACGTCCGACGTCGGACAGGTCGATCCCGGGTGCGCGTCCCGACAGCTTCGAACCGGTCTCGGGCGTGACCGCATGGCGCACGAGCACGATCCGCGTGGACCGGTGCGCGGACGCGGCCGAGGGTTCGTCGGCTGCCGCAAGGGTCGGTTCGGGGGAGGTCACAGACCCCGATCGTACCGGCGGAGGTCGTCCGCTCTCCCCTCGCCGACCTCGCTGCTTCTTCTCGCTAGGTTCTGGTGATGGCCGACCAACCGATCCACTTGTCGTCGGGGCTGCCCTCGACGCTCCTCGATCCCGAACCCGTCGAACTGATCGACGCGCTCGACGCCGCGCTCGCCACGGTCGACGATCCTCCGGGCGCGCGCCGGGCTGCGATCGCGACCGTCGTGGCCCGCTCGCCCGGCTTCCTCGACGGCTGGGCCCAGCTCGGTGCCTCGGCACGCGACCCGATCGAGGCGTACGCGTACTTTCGGGTGGGTTACCACCGCGGTCTGGACCGCCTGCGGCAGTCGGGGTGGCGGGGTTCGGGCTACGTCCCCTGGGTGCACGTCCCGAACCGGGGGTTCCTCCGGGCGCTCGACGGCCTCCGGCGCAGCGCCGCAGCGATCGGTGAGGCCGACGAGGAAGCGCGTTGCGCCGAGTTCGCGTTCCAATGCGACCCCGAATGGGCCCGGTCGCTCGAGAAGTAGCGGAGCCGGCGGGCGCGCGGCGCGGAACGAGCCGCGGTGGGCGATCGAGCCGGCGGAACGGATTCGACCATCAGGCTCGAGAAGCTGCGGAGCCGTGGAATCGACCGTGATGTCCCGCGAGTAGCGTCTCGGGGCATGAAACGTGCCTTGATCACCGGAATCACCGGACAAGACGGTCGGTACCTGAGCCAGCTCCTCTCCGGCAAGGGGTACCAGGTCTTCGGACTCATCCGGGGCCAGGCGAACCCCAAGGCCCAGATCGTGCTCGACGAGAACCCGGCCTGCGAGCTCGTCGACGGCGACCTGCGGGACCTCTCGTCGCTCATCGCAGCCACGGAGCAGGTCCAGCCCGACGAGGTCTACAACCTCGGCGCGATCAGCTTCGTGCAGCTCTCGTTCCGTCAGGCCGAGCTCACGGCCGAGATCACCGGCCTCGGCGTGCTGCGCATGCTCGAGGCGGTGCGCATCGTCGGCGGTGTCACCAACAACCCGATCCGCTTCTACCAGGCGTCGTCGTCGGAGATGTTCGGCAAGGTCCGCGCGACCCCGCAGGACGAAGGCACGCCGTTCCACCCGCGGTCGCCGTATGGCGTCGCGAAGGTGTTCGGCCACGACATGACCGTGAACTACCGCGAGGCGTACGGGCTCCACGCGTCGAGCGGCATTCTGTTCAACCACGAGTCGCCGCGGCGCGGCCTCGAGTTCTACACCCGCAAGGTCACGACCTCCCTCGCGCGGATCAAGCTCGGGCTGCAGGAGCGGATCAGCCTCGGCAACCTCGGGTTCTCCCGCGACTGGGGTTACGCCGGCGACTACGTCGAGGCCATGTGGATGATGCTCCAACAGGACGAGCCCGACGACTACGTGATCGCGACGGGCGAGACCCACACCGGTCGCGAGTTCCTCGACATCGCGAGTCGCATCGCCGGCTACGACGAGTGGCAGTCGTTCGTGAGCCACGACTCGCGCTTCGAACGTCCGGCCGAGGTCGACCTGCTCATGGGCAACGCGGGCAAGGCCGCGCAGAAGCTCGGCTGGGAGCCCAAGGTCTCGTTCGAGGATCTCGTGCGGATGATGTACGAGGCCGACCTCAAGGCCGAGCAGGACCAGCTCGACTCCGGACGCCGCTGAGCGCTCAGGCGCGGACGCGGTCGAGCCGAGCGAGCACGTCTTCAGCTTCGGCGACGATGCGCCGGACGATCTCGCCCGCCGGCACGAGGTCGGAGATCGCCCCCACACCCTGGCCCGCCGGATAGCACTCCCGGTCGGGGTCGACGGTGGTGTGCTCGTCGCCGCCGAGGTGCATCCAGCCTCCGTTCATGGCCGCGAACAGCTGCTGCGGGAACGGGTGGAGCTCGTCGGGATGCTCCTCGAAGTGCTGCGTCTGGGCATTGCGGACCGCGCGCAGCGTCTTGCCCGTGAAGGCGCGGCTGACCACGGTGCCGTCTTCGGCGGTGCGGACCAGGGCGTCCTTGTAACCCGGCACCGCGCGCGCCTCAGGCGTGGCGATGAACCGCGTGCCGATCCAGGCGCCGTCGGCTCCGAGGGCGAGGGCGGCGGCGAGGCCGCGTCCGTCGAAGATCCCACCGGCCGCGACCACCGGGACCTGCGCACCCACCGCGTCGACGATCTGGGGAACGAGCGGCATCGTGGCGACGGTTCCGGTGTGGCCGCCGGCCTCCGTGCCCTGCGCGATCACGAAGTCGCACCCGGCTTCGACCGCGGTGAGCGCATGGCGGACCTTCCCGCACATGTTGGCGACGAGGACGCCGTGCGCGTGGCACAGCTCGACCGCGTCGCGGGGGACGCCCAGACCGGCGACGAACACCGATGCACCCTCGCGGATCAGGTTCTCGACGTTCGTCATCATCTCGGCGGGCAGCGCAGTGAGGAGGTCGACGCCGAACGGCTTGGCCGTGCGCTGCCGCACCGCACGGATCTCGTTGACGATCTCCTCGGGCTGCATCGTCGACGCACCGAGGCAGCCGAAGCCCCCCGCCTCCGAGACGGCACCGACCAGCGCGTGGTACGACACGCCTCCCATACCCGCAAGCATCACGGGGTGTTCGATCTCGAGCAGTTCGGTCAGGCGCGTGCGCATCGCAGTGTCACTCCGGATCTCGTCGGCATCGCGGCACGCTAACGTCATCGCGTGGCTCAGGGCACCCCGCTCGTCGGCGTCATCATGGGCAGCGACTCCGATCTGCCCGTGATGCAGGGCGCGGTCGACGTGCTCGAGGAGTTCTCGGTGCCGTTCGAGGTGCGCATCGTGTCGGCGCACCGCACGCCCGAGTGGATGACCGAGTACGCGACGACTGCGGTCGAACGCGGCCTGCGGGTGATCGTCGCCGGCGCGGGCGGCGCCGCCCACCTGCCGGGGATGACCGCGTCGATGACGCCGCTCCCGGTGATCGGCGTGCCGGTGCCGCTCAAGCAGCTCGACGGACTCGAC
>JBBQMI010000021.1:0-10424 GCA_038328825.1 Acidimicrobiia bacterium
GATCGTCCCGCTGCTCGAATCGGAGCCGTCTGCGCCGCGGACCATGACCTGGTCGCCGACCGAGAGGTCGCTCACCTTCGCTTTCTCGACGCGCGACACCGTGGTCGTGTCGGTCGTCGTCACGGCGACGGTCGATCCCTCGTCGGTCGTGACCGTGAACGTCGAACCGTCGACCGCTGCGACGACCCCGCTCACCCGACCGAAGCCAACGCCGCGGCCGGCGCCGTCGGGCATCTGACGGCGCGTCGGACCGCCGGTCGGCATCTCGCTCCCGTCGGGACGTTGTAACCCGTCGGGCCGGACGCCGCCCGCACCGCCCATGCCACCCGGTCGGGCGCTCATCTCGGTGTCACCGCTGTCGGTGATGCGCGACGCGGCAACGGTGGTCGCGCCCGAGTCGGTCGACTCCGCGCTGATCACGGTGACGTGGTCACCCGCTGCGATGTCGGCAAGGCTCCCGGTCTCGGCGGTCGTCACCGTCGTCGCATCCGACGTCGTGACCTGCACCGTGTCGCCCGACTGCGACGAGACCGTGAATCTCGAACCGTCGATGCTCGCGATCGTGCCGAAGGTGCCACCACCGAAGGCGCGTCCGCCGAAGCCGCCGTACCCGCCGGTCGCGCCGTTGCCCCTCGCGCCGATGTTGGCACGGGCTGCGCTGGTGGTCTGAGCGCTCGAGTCCGAAGATGTCGCCTGGATCACACCGAAGGCCGCGATCGCCGCGACCGCGACTGCGCCGACACCGGTCGCGATCCACGTGCGCGTCGACCACTGCCGCGGCCCCTCATCGGTCGCGTCGGCGTCTGTCTCGGGCGGCGGCAGGTCCGGTGTGGTCACAGGATCGTCGTCGTGGGTGGGGTCCATGAGATTTCCTCTATCTGGTTCAGGTACGGGTGGCGAAGGGAACAGGTGCAGGCGGGCGTCATGGAGGTGCACGTCATGCGGCGCGGCCGAACTCGCTGACACGCATCGGCGTGGGCGGCGGGAGTCGTACACACCGGCGACGGAAGCCCAGCTCGCCGACGAGGCGCCGGATCCCGGCAAGGTCGTCGCGCACCGTCGTGGGGAAGTCGACGCGGGAGTCGGGATCGTCGATCCAGTCGACGGGCACCTCCACGATGCGGAGCCCGTGGCGCTGGGCCCGGACGAGCAGCTCGGTGTCGAAGAACCACGCGTCGTCGTCGACTTCGGGCAGCAGGGCGAGCGCGGCATCGGCGCGGATCGCCTTGAAGCCGCACTGCGCGTCGTGGAACCGGGCGCCCAGGACGCACCGCAGGATCGCGTTGTACGACCGCGAGATGAACTCGCGCTTCGCTCCGCGTTCCACATGGGATCCGCGCATGAGCCGCGAACCCGTGGCCACGCTCGCGTGGCCCGAGATCAACGGTGCGATCATCGGGAGGAGCGCGGAGAGACCGGTCGAGAGGTCGACGTCGGTGTACGCGAGCACGAAGGCGTCGCTCGTCGACCACGCGGCCCGCAAGGCCCGGCCCCGACCCCGTTCCGCGAGGTGCAGGACTCGGACATCGTCGAGCTCGGCCGCGAGTCGGTCCGCGAGCGGACCCGTCCCGTCGGTCGAACCGTTGTCCACGATCGTGACGCGCGAGGTGAACGGCAGCGGTTCGAGCACGTCTCGGAGCAGGCGGATCTGACGTTCGAGCACGTGGGCCTCGTCGAGCACGGGCACGACGACGTCGAGCACTGGTCGATCGGCCACGGGTCGATCGGCCACGGGTCGATCGGTCGCCGGCTGATCGGTCGCTGAGGGAGTGACGGTCATCGGATCTCCTCTCGTCATCCCGCGCTCGGCGCGGTGAGGTCGTAGACGGTCACGCCGTCGACGGTCCGGGCGGTGAAGGTGTTCTCGACCCACGTGGAGATCGCGCTCGACGTGCCTGCCGACCCGCCACCGGGACCGCCCAGCCCACCACCGGTGATGAAGTAGTGGATGTCGCCTGCGGCGACGTAGGCCTGGAACGCGGCGAGCGTCGGTGTGGGATCGCTCCCGTTGAAGCCACCGATCGCCATGATCGGGTCGCCGGTCGCGAGCTGGTAGCCCGACGCCCGGTTGGAGCCGACGGCCGCGGCGACCCATCGGTACGACCCGGAGTCGGCGTCGAGCACCGACACGAGCTCAGCACCGGGGGTGCTGCCGCTGAGGAGGCCGCCCGCGCCACCACCAGGGCCACCCGTCGGGAGCTGACCGGCGGTCGCGCCACCGCCGGCGAAACCGCCGGGTGGGCCACCCGTGCCGCCGCCCGGGAAGCCGCCGGGTGCCCCGCCGCGCATCCCGCCCGGGAAACCCGACGACGCGGACGCGGGACCCGCGCTGGGGAGCGAGCCCGCGTGGGCAGCGCTCACGGTGGCGAGGGAAGAGGCCGCGGGTCCGCTGAGCGCGATCACGAGCGCGCTCACGGCGATCAGTACCCGCCCGAGACGACCGCGCACGAGTGGCAACGCGAGCAGCGCGGCCGACGCGAGCAACCCACCGACGAGCACGAACACGCGGAGCGCAGGGTTCCAGTCGGGGGTGCGGTCGAGGAGCGTCCACGACCAGACGGTCGTGACCGCGAGGGTGAGCGCGAGGACGCTGCTCACGACCGGATCGGTCCGGCGGCGCCACAGCTCGGTAGCGCCGATGCCGACGAGCGCGCCGATCGCGGGCGCCAACGCCACCGTGTAGTACGGGTGGATGATCCCTTCCTGGAAGCTGAACACCGCCGCGGTGACCAGCAACCAACCGCCCCAGAGGACCACGGCGGCGCGGGTGCGATCGGTGCGGGGCGCTCGCCACCGGTACAGGAGGAGCGCGGCGCCGAGGAGGAGCGCGGCGGGCATCAGCCACGCCGCCTGACCACCGAACTCATTGTTGAACATGCGGTTCCAGCCGGTCTCGCCCCACATGCTGCCGGCCCCGCCACCACCGCCGACGCTCCCGGTCTCGTTGCCGGTGAGCCGGCCGAAGCCGTTGTATCCGAACACCAGGTCGAGGACGCTGTTCGTCTGCGAACCGCCGATGTACGGGCGCATCGCGGCGGGCGTGAGCTCGACCGCAGCGACCCACCAGCCCGCCGCGGCGATCATCGTGACCGTGGCGCCGACGAGTTGGAGCACGCGGCGTCGCAACGCGACCGGCGCGGCGACGAGGTAGACGAACCCGAACGCCGGAACGACCAGGAGCGTCTGCAGCATCTTGGCGAGGAACCCCCCACCGACGAGCGCGAACGCGAACAGGAGCCAACCGGTCCGACCGGCTTCGAGCGCGCGCGTCATCGCGTACGCCGCCGCGACGAGCAGCAGCACGAGCAGTGCGTCGGGGTTGTTGAACCGGAACATCAACGTGGCGACGGGCGTGAGCGCGAGCACCGCACCCGCGATCAGTCCGGCGGCCGGTGAGAACCATCGGCGCACCGCGAGGTACAGGATGCCGACCATCGCGACACCCTCGAGCGCCTGGGGGACGAGGAGGCTCCAGGCGTTGACGCCGAAGACGCGGGCCGACAGGCCCATGATCCAGAGCGACGCGGGCGCCTTGTCGACCGTGATGAAGTTCGCGGCGTCGGACGAGCCGAAGAAGAACGCCTTCCAGCTCACGCTGCCGGCCTGGGCCGCGGCCGAGTAGAAGGAGTTGGCCCAGCCCGAGGCACCGAGACCCCAGAGGTACAGCAACGCGGTGGTGGCGAGCAGACTCAGCAACGCGGGTCGGACCCAGCTCGGATCGGCGGGCCGACCCCGGAAGAACCGGCCCACGCGACCAGGACCGGCGGAGGTCGGGGGCGGGGACGGGTGGGCCGGATCCGGGGTGGCTGCGGGTGCCGGAGGTGCTTCCGGCACAGTGGTCGTGGTCATGGGAGCCACGATCGTGCCGCTGTGTGAGAACCAGGCTCCGAGCCCTCAAGAATTGGATGAGAAGGCCACGCCTTCTCCGGGGTCAGCCCCTGAGGCGAGCGGTGGCGAACTCCTGCATGCCGGTCGCGAGGTCGATCTCGGCCTCGAAGCCGAGTTGGTCGCGGGCGCGGTCCGTCGACGCGAACACGTGGCGCACGTCGCCGGCCCGCCATGACCCGACCACCAGCGGCGCGAGGTCGGGCGCGGCGAAGGCGGCGGTGAGTGCGGTCGCGGCCGAGAGTATCGAGCACGGGCGTCCGCTCGCGACGTTCACGGGACCGGGTACCGCCGTCGGCACGGTGAGCGCGAGCACGTTGGCCCGGGCGACGTCGCGCACGTGGACGAAGTCGCGCATCTGGGCGCCGTCTTCGAAGACCCTCGGCGCGTCGCCGCGCTCCAGCGCGCTGCGGAAGATGCTCGCGACACCTGCGTACGGTGTGTCGCGGGGCATCCGCGGACCGTAGACGTTGTGATAACGCAGGGCGGTCACGGTCACGTCGGGGTGCTCGATGGCGTACGCCACACCCAGGTGCTCCTGGTGGAGCTTGGTGGCCGCGTACACGTTGCGGGGATCGGTCGGTGCGTCCTCGGGGACCGGCTCCGACGCCAGCGCGCCTCCGCAGCGCGGGCAATCAGGGTCGAAGATCCCCCGTGCGAGCATCACCGGGTCGCGCGGCGCCGCCCGGATGACGCCATCGGTTGCGCACCGGTACCGACCCTCTCCGTAGACGACCATGCTGCCGGCGAGCACGATCCGTCCGCTGAACGCTCGCTCGTGGAGGACCCGCAGGAGCGCCGCGGTCCCGAGATCGTTCTCGGTGACGTAGTCGACGACGTCGCCGAAGTCGACACCGAGTCCGACCATCGCGGCCTGGTGGCAGACCGCGTCACAACCACCAACCGCGACCGCGACCGCATCGCGGTCGACCACGCTGTGCCAGCGGTAGTCGGCACGCGGATCGAGGTCGACCGGCATGGCCCCATGGGCAGCCGGGTGCAGCGAATCGACCACGACGACCTCGTGACCGCCGTCGAGCAACGCTTCGGTGACGTGCGCGCCGATGAACCCCGCTCCGCCGGTGACGAGCACCCTCATTCGACACCGACCGAGCGTTCCCGCGGGAGGAGAAGGGTGAAGCGTGCGCCGCCGTTCTCGTTGCAGACCGTGAGCTCACCGCGGTGGGCGTCGACGAACCCCTTCGCGATCGCGAGACCGAGCCCGGCGCCGCCGCCGGGCGTGCGGGCCCGGTCGGCCTGGAACGCAACCTCGAAGATCCGATCGAGATCCGATTCGGGAACCCCACCACCGGTGTCGAGCACCGACACGTACACGGAGTCCGGCGCCGCGTGGTCGACGCCGGCTTCGACCACCACGCTGCCGTCGCTGGGCGTGTGCCGGATCGCGTTCTCGAGCAGGTTCCGAAGGGCGCGCAGCACCTCGGGCGGTGAAGCTTCGATCTCGGGAGGACGGCCGACGACACGGCCTTCGAGCCGGACGCCCTTGGCCGCAGCGACGGGCGCCGAGCTCGCGAGCGCGTCGGAGACGAGGTCACCCAACGAGATCAGCGCAAACTGCAGCTTCAGCGCGCCGGCCTGCGTGCGGCTCAGCTCGAAGAGATCGTCGATCAGTGCGGCGAGGTGGTCGGCCTCCTCCCGCAGGGTTCGGTAGTACCGGGCGACGGTGTCGGGATCGGTCACGAGGCCGTCTTCGAGCGCCTCGACGATCGCACGGATCCCCGCCAGCGGCGTCCGCAGGTCGTGCGAGACCCACGCGACGAGCTCACGGCGCGACGCCTCCAGCGTCTGCTCCCGGCCGCGGGCGAGCTCGAGCCGCTGCTCCATCGCGGCCAGCTCGTCGCCGAGTCGCGCCAGCTCCTGGGGCGCTCCCGCGGTTGCCGTCAGCGGTCCGGCGCGGTCGTCGCCGATGCGGCGGGCGACCTCCATGAGCGACGTGCTCGCGACGCCGATGCGGGCTCCGAGGACGAGCGCCGCGGCCACACCGACGGTGCCGGCGGCGATGAGCACGATCACGAGCACGTTCAGGTCGTGCTCGGAGATGAACATCGCCTGGGCGGCCACGAGGGCACCGACCATCAACGCGACAACGGTCGTCAGCGTGAGCGCGGCGACCTGGGTACCGACGGCACGGGTGCGCAGCGCGCTGAGCACGATCGCGCCCGCGACCACCGCGACGAGCGCGGTCCCGACGGCGACCGCGATCAACTCGAACGCGTCGCGAGCGCTCATCGACGTGATGAACGCCGCACCGATGCACGCGACCGCGCCGATCACCGACACGACGAGCGGCGGAATCCAAGTGCGGGAGCGCATCACGGATCCCACCGGTAGCCGACCCCCCACACGGTGTGGAGGTGCACGGGGGTGGCCGGATCGGTTTCGAGCTTCTCGCGCAGCCTTCGGACGTGGACGGTGACGGTGGCGGTGTCACCGTAGGTGTACCCCCAGACGTGTTCGAGGAGCTCCTCCCGCTTGAAGGCGTGGCGAGGTTGCGCGGCCAGGAACACGAGCAGGTCGAACTCCCTCGCAGTCAGGGCGACGAGCTCGCCACTGCGGCGAACCTCGTGGGCGGCGATGTCGACGTGCAGGTCGCCCGACTCGATGATGTCGGGCAACGTGTCGTTCGCGCTCATGGTTCCGACCGCACGCCGCAGCACCGCCTTCACCCGTGCGGTGAGCTCGCGCGGGGAGAACGGCTTCGCGATGTAGTCGTCGGCACCCAATTCGAGGCCCATGACACGGTCGTCTTCGTCGCCCTTGGCCGTGAGCATGATCACCGGCACCGGAGCGTCGGCGCGGAGGCGACGACAGACTTCGAGGCCGTCGATCCCGGGAAGCATCAGGTCGAGGACGACGACGTCGGGCCACCGCAGTGCTGCATGATCGAGCGCGCTCTGCCCGTCGAAGACCGCGTCGACGCTCAGGCCCTCCCGCTCGAGGTACCGCACGACGACCTCGCTCACCGTCGGATCGTCTTCGACGACGAGCACATGCGCGGGGGTCAGGGTCACCACGGAGACCGTACCGCCAGTTCGACGAGCAACCCGCCGGTGACCTGCAGCACCAGCCACGGGCGGACCCAGTGGGCTCGCGTCCGCCCCGGCCCGAACGCCGCGGTCGCGAGGACGACCCAGGGCACGAACGGCAACCAGATCCGCTCCACCTCGGCCTTCGACATGCCGCTGAGATCCGCCAGCGCGACCGCGACGAGCGCACCGCCGACCAGCAGCCACACGCGGCGGTCGCGCAGCCAGGCGAGCGCGACGGCAACAGCCGGGCCGACCGCAAGCGCGAACGCGCCGAGATTCCCGACCACGAAGTACGAGTACGGTCGTCGGCCCCCGACGCCGGCGAAGTAGCGCAAGCGCGTCGCTTCGAGACCGTCGAACCACCAGAACCCCGCGGCAAGGAATGCCAGGAACACGGGCAGCGCGCCGATGCACGCGAGGGCCAGGGGACGAACCCGACGACGCGCGATCGCCACCACGACAGGGATCACCGCGAGCAGCACGAGGCCGTACGAGAGGAACGCTGCGGCCCCGAAGAGCAGTCCTCCGCCGAGCGCGAGCGCGTCGGCGCGCCGACCCGTGCGACCAGTCGCGAGCACGACGAGCGTGACGCCCCAGCCCGCGACGCCGCTGAAGAAGGCGTCACCCGACGTCCACCAGATGGCGGCGGGTACGACGACCATGAACGGGGCGACGGCGCGGGCGCGATCCTCGCCGGCCAGATCGCGCAGGGCGACCAACGCCGCGAGCGCGGCGGCCGCACCCCCGAGGAAGACCAGGACCGCGTTCCATCGGAGGCCGGCGAGACCGATCCGATCGAGCACCCACAGCACGAGCACCATCCCGGGCGGATGACCCTGGGTGTGGATGTTGTAAGTCGCGATCCGGTCGGTGAACTGTGACAGGAAGGCCAACGGATCACCGACCCTGGGAACTGTGCCGATGTACTGGTTCGGGAGCAGGGGATCGGTGAGCGCGCCCCACCCGTCGACGACGGCGAGTGCGAACGCCCACACGAGGGAGCCGAGGGCGACGACGATCAACAGTCGCGTCCAGCTCAACCGCCGAGCGAGGCACGGACCGAAGAACACGACCGCGCACGCGACGGAGACCGCGAGGAGCGCGTCGGGTACGACGCGCCTGTCCGATGCTCCGGTGG
Source organism: Acidimicrobiia bacterium (assembly GCA_038328825.1). Lineage (GTDB taxonomy): Bacteria > Actinomycetota > Acidimicrobiia > IMCC26256 > JANYLB01 > JANYLB01. Next base: position 8,074 of record JBBQMI010000021.1, read on the forward strand.
GGTCGAAGGTTCCCGTGAGCGGCGGCGCGTAGAGCCGGAGCCGGTCACCGACCTCGATGACGTGCTCGCCCCACACCGCCGATCCCGACACCAACGCGAACCACGAGCCGAGAGCGAGCGCGGCGGTCCACCACGCTCCACCCCCATCTCCGGGGGTGTTCGGCGCGCGTTCGGGCGGGGCGGCGGAACCCGCGAGGGTGGCGGTCACGGCGCCAGGCTACCGACGAGGTCTCAACGTCGAGACGGCGCACGGGCGAGTTTCGCGGATCGTAAGCCGGCAGATCGGTTTCGGAAGCGCTCGACGCCGGTACCGTGACCTCCGTGATCGACGTGATCCTTCCCGTCCTCGACGAAGCCGACGCGATTCCGAGTGTGCTCGGATCGCTTCCTGCCGACTTCCATCCGATCGTCGTCGACAACGGATCGACCGATGGCTCGGCCGCAGTCGCGCGCGATCACGGCGCGCACGTCGTCGTGGAACCGCAACGGGGTTTCGGCGCCGCGTGCTGGGCCGGACTGAACGCGGCGACAACCGCTGTGGTCTGTTTCATGGACTGCGACGGCTCGTTCTCGGGAGACGACCTGACCCTCGTGGCCGCACCCGTTCTCGCGGGCGACGCCGATCTCGTGCTCGGCGCGCGTCAGTCGTCGGGGGCCTGGCCGCTGCACGCACGGATCGCCAACCGCGCACTCACCTGGGAGTTGCGGCGCCGAACGGGCATCGACCTCCACGATCTCGGTCCGATGCGATCGGCCCGCCGCAACGAGCTCCTCGACCTCGGCCTGCGTGATCGCCGGTTCGGCTGGCCGCTCGAGATGGTGCTGCGCGCCGACACCGCGAGCTGGCGCATCCGCGAAGTGCCCGTCGAGTACCGACCACGGATCGGCCGATCCAAGGTCACCGGGACCGTGGCGGGAACGGCACGGGCCGTACGCGACATGGCGAGGTTGTTGCGATGACGCTCGACGTCACCCTGATCGTGATCGCCAAAGCGCCGGTCGCCGGCCGGGTGAAGACCCGCCTGTGTCCACCGTGCAGTTCCGAGCAGGCCGCGCACCTGGCCGAGGCCGCGCTTCGCGACACCCTCGACGTCGTCGCCGCAACACCGGCAACGCGGCGGGTCGTCGTGCTCGACGGCGCCGTCGGACCCTGGCTGCCCGAAGGATTCGAGGTCGTGCCCCAGTCCGACGGCGGGCTCGACGAACGCCTGAGTCACGCCTTCGCGCACGTCGAGGGACCCGCGCTCCTCGTCGGGATGGACACCCCGCAGGTGACACCGGCGCTGCTGGAGCACGGTGTGGACGAACTGGTCCGTTGGCCGAACGGGTCCGTGATCGGGCTCGCGGCCGACGGTGGCTGGTGGGCGATCGGCCTCCGGCGCCCCGACCCGCAGGTGTTCCTCGGCGTCCCGATGAGCACCGTCGACACCGGCGAACGGCAGCGGGCCCGGCTGTGCGCCCTCGGATCGATTCCGCACCTCCTCCCCGAGCTCACCGACGTCGACACCTATTCCGACGCCCGGATCGTCGCCGGTACGGCCCCGTGGACCCGCTTCGCCGCTGCGTTCGCGTCGGTCGACGCAGACATCGCCGACGAGGAGCATCGTCGAGCCGGATCCTCCGACGCACCGCGGTGACCACCTGCCTCCGCAACACCGACGGTCGGGTGCTCCCCCTTCCCGCACACCGTTGGCTCGACGACCCCTCGGAGTCGGACGAGCGCCTGCTCGAGCACGTCGACGGACCGGTACTCGATGTCGGGTGCGGACCGGGGCGCCACGTGCTCGCCCTCGCCCACGCCGGCGTCATCACGCTCGGCATCGACATCTCGCCACCTGCGGTCGAGCTCGCCCGACGACGAGGCGCGCCCGTCCTGCGCCGATCGGTCTTCGACCGCGTCCCCGGATCGGGGCGGTGGGGAACGGCACTGCTCCTCGACGGCAACGTCGGAATCGGAGGATGCCCGGTCACGCTGCTGCGCCGCGTCACCTCACTCCTGCGACCCGACGGTCGGCTCCTCGTCGAGCTGGCGGTCGACGGGACGACCGACGTCGAACAGGTGCGCTTCGAGGCCGACGGGAACGTGGGCCCGTGGTTCTCGTGGGCCCACGTCGGTCGCGAAGGCCTCGACGATCACGCGAGCCGAGCGGGACTGCGGGTCGTGGAGAGCTGGGACGACGGCGGGCGCCCGTTCGCGAGGCTGGCCCGGTGAACCTCCCGACCGTCCTCGACCGCGCGCCTTTTCGCGCGGGCAGCTTCCCGAGCCGGTTGCACGACGAGCGTGTCGCCGCGATCCTCGGCGCCGCACTCGGGATCACCTTCACGGTCTGCTTCGCCACCGGGTTGTTCTC
>JBBQMI010000022.1:0-10310 GCA_038328825.1 Acidimicrobiia bacterium
AGTGTCGTGTGAGCTCCGGATCACCGTTGCGATCCAGCTCTGCGGGGCGCCCCGGGCCCTTCCGGGCCGGGCACCCCGCTCTTCCGCGCCGGCCATCTCGACGGCAGAACCCTTCCACCGTGATCCATGAGTGCAGCGCCACCGCGCGGCGAGGTTCGCTCCCATGCAGAAAACCGAACTGCGACCGGCGCCTGACGACCAGTCCGACCTGGCGTCGGAGCCGGAACCTGTTCCCCGACTGCGTCGTCGGTTGCGCCGAAGCAGGGTGGTTCGGCGATCGATCGGCGTGGTCCTCGTGCTCGCGTCGCTCTGCCTCACGTGGTCGATCGGGACAGCCTTGACGGCCCCCGGCAACGATCCGGCGGGGGTTCGGTTGGTGGAGTGGGTGCGCAACCACGGCGGCAACGGTGTCGTCGACCGGGCCGAGAACTGGTGGTACTCGAACCATCCACCGCCGAAGGGCGGTCTCCCGGACGGCGGCAAGCTTCCCCGCGCGAAACCGCCGACGGTCGCGCGGGTTCCGTCGAGCACGACGGTGACGGTTCCGCCGCAGCTCGTGCCCGCGAACATCTCTCCGATCGCCCCGGAACCGCTTCCGAACGAGGGGGTCTGGGCGCCGACCGGCAAGTTGATCGGCGGCCGGGCGGCCGTGTACCAGACGTTCCTGAGGCCGGATCCGGTGCACACGAGTCTCGTCACCGGTGTCGCGTGGATGGACGCGTCCTTGTTGCGGGCAGTCTTGTACAACGGCGCCCAGCTCCCCGGCGGTGGCCCCTGGCGGCGCGGCCCCGCGGTCGCGCCCGAAGATCAACCCGCTCTCGTGGCCGGTTTCAACTCGGCGTTCAAGCTCGACGTGTCACGCGGCGGCTACTCCACCGAGGGCAAGACGGTGCAGCCCCTTGTCGACGGTCGCGCCTCGCTCGTGATCAACATCGACGGGAGCGCCACCGTCGGGATGTGGGGACGCGACGCGGTCATGGGACCGACGATCGCGTCGGTCCGACAGAACCTCGACCTGCTGGTCGACAACGGGCAGAACCTCGCGGTCGGCGACGTGAACGACGCCTCCAAGTGGGGAGCGACACTCGGCGGCGACGTATACGTCTGGCGTTCGGGAGTCGGCGTCGACGCCCACGGCAACCTCATCTACGTCGGCGGCCCCGGTCTGAACATCACCACGCTCGCCAACGTGTTGCTCGAGGCGGGCGCCGTCCGCGCCATGGAGCTCGACATCAACACGTCGTGGGTCAGCTTCTTCACCTACCTCGGCGGCGACGCCACCGGACCGATCACCGGCGTACGACTCCTCGACAACATGGAGCGATCCCCGGAGGCCTACCTGAGCGGCAACTCTCGCGACTTCATCGCCATGTTGGCGCGGTGACGTCCCCACCCACGTTGCCCGCGGCGTCGTCGGCTGCTCGCCGCGCCGACTCTCTCCCATGATGGACCGCCATCGCAGGCTCGGCTCGTAGCCTGAGGTCCATGTCGCAGATCCTGCTCGTCGAAGACGACCCGACGATCGGTCGGTCGCTCGAACAGGCCCTCACCGTCGAGGGCTACGAGGTGACGCTGGTCGTCGACGCGGCGGGCGCGCGGCGGGCGTTCGACGTCGTCGTGCCGGACCTGGTGCTGCTCGATCTCGGTCTGCCCGACGCCGACGGCGTGGATCTCTGCCGCGAGCTGCGGGAGGGCGCGCCCGAGACCTCGATCGTCGTGCTCACGGCCCGTCAGGAGGAAGCCGATATCGTCGTCGGTCTCGACGCCGGGGCCGACGACTACGTCACCAAGCCGTTCCGGCTCGCCGAGCTCCTCGCGCGCGTCCGCGCCCACCTCCGCCGCCCCGAGGCCCCGGCCGTGGCGGAACCGTTGCACGCCGGCGATCTCGAAGTCGACGTCGCGGCTCGACGGGCCTGGATCGGATCGGACGAGCTCGCCCTGCGACCCCGCGAGTTCGACCTGCTCGTGCTCCTCGTGTCGGAGGCCGGTCGGGTGGTGACGAGAGAGCGCATCATGGACGAGGTGTGGGACGAGAACTGGTACGGCTCGACCAAGACGCTCGACGTCCACATCTCGACGTTGCGCCGCAAGATCGGAGCCGGTGACGCGACGCAGCACCCGACCATCACTGCGCTTCCGCGTGTCGGGTACCGGCTCGACACCCCATGAGGCGCCGGATCCTCGCCTCGATCGTCGGGGTCACCGCTATCGCACTGCTGTTGCTGGGTGTACCGCTCGCGTTGTCGGTCGAGCACCTCTACGCCAACCAGGAGGTGCTCCGCCTCGAACGCGAGGCGAGCGAGGCGCGCGGCGCGATCAACGTCGCGGCTCTGGGAACCGGAGATCCGATCGAGCTCAACGACGACGGGAGCACCCGCTTCGCCGCGTACGACAGCAACGGTCGGCGCATCGCGGGGTCGGGCCCGGCGCGTGCCGATGCGGTGGTGCAACGAGCACTGGGCGGCGATACCCATGATCTGACCGCGGGGGGCAGGGTCGTCGTGGCGCTCCCGGTCACGGGCAACGAGCGCGTCGTCGGCGCCCTGCGCGCGAGCCGGCCGGCGAGCGTCGTGACCGATCGGACCCGACGGACCTGGTTCGTGATCGGTTCCATCGGGTTCATCGCACTCTTGGTCGCGGCCCTCCTGGCCCGGTGGCAGGCCCGGCGGCTCACGCGTCCGGTCGACGCGCTGGTCGCGTCGGCCGAACAACTCGGTGCCGGCGACTTCGCGACGCGTACCCAACCATCGGGGATCGAGGAGCTCGACCACCTCGGCGCCGCGCTCGACCGCACCGCCGATCGACTGGGTGGGCTCGCGGCGCGTGAGCGGGCGTTCAGCGCCGACGCGTCGCACCAGCTCCGGACGCCGATCACCGGTCTGAGGGTTCGGGTGGAGAGCGCGCTCTTGTCTCCCGATGCCGACCTTCGTACCGTCCTCGAAGAGACCCTCGTCCCGATCGATCAGCTCGAATCGACCGTCGAGAACCTGCTTGCGCTCGCTCGTGACACGCACGCAGATCGGTCACCGCTCGACGTGGCTCGGCTGCTCCGCGACACCGAAGACGCCTGGCACGGCCGCTTCGCGGCCTCGGGCCGACCGCTGCGGGTCGAGAGCGAACCCGACGGCGGCGCGCCGCCGGTGGCGGAGGCCGCGGTCCGACAGGTGCTCGAGGTCCTCCTGAGCAACGCCCTGCAGCACGGCGCCGGCGTCGTCACGCTGCGCGCGCGCAACGTCGCCGGGGCGGTGGTGATCGACGTGGCGGACGAGGGTCGGGCACGGCTCGATCCGACTCGGATCTTCGACCGGCGGGTCGGACGCTCGAACGGAATCGGTCTTGCCCTGGCCCGGACCCTCGCCGAAGCCGAGGGAGGTCGTCTGGTCCTCGACCGACCTGGGCCCGAGCCGATGTTCAGCGTCGTGCTCCCGCTCCAGCCGGCCTGACGGCGTGCGCAACCACGGGGAGATGCGGATCAGCGTCGAGATCGACGACGCGCTCCGGCTCCGTCGCCGCGTGCGGGGACCGGGTCACGGCGTACAGCAACCAGACGAGGATGCCCGTTCGACCGAGCACGAGCCACGGCAGGACCAGGCGGACGAACGCGCCGGAGTCGACTCCGTGGAAGTAGCCGTAGACGGTGAGGCACACGGCCAGGTCGACCGCGCAGAAGGCGAGCCAGAGGCGTCGGCTCAGCGGCAGCACGACGAAGAACACCACGAGCCACACGTCGTAGGTCGGTGAGAACACCTTGTTGGCCAGGATGAAGACCGTGATTGCGGCGGCGGCCACCGCCATCGGGTCGAGGTGCTTGCGAGCCGCCCGAACGGTGAGCCACGCGAGCCCACCGAGCAGGGCGACGAATGACACGGCATTCGCGAACCGGGCGCCCGCGGGTCCGTGGACGGGTACGTCGACCAGTCGGTAGGCCCAGAACCAGAGGCTTCCCCAGGTGGCGTTGCGCCGACTCTGGAACGCGAACGGCCACCACCACCCGGAGCGGTTCGCGATGGCGAACGGAAGGTTGAGGGCCGCGAACACCGCGAGGCTCGAGCCGGCGAGGCGCCGGGCGCCCCGTCGGTCACCGCCGGACCACCGGAGTGCGACCAGCGGTGGCACCAGGACCGCGGGGAACAGCTTCACCGCGGCGCCCACTCCGAGCAGGGCGCCGGCCAGACGGTGGCGACGATGTTCGTAGGCGATCAGCGCCGCGAGGGTCGCGGCGATGGCGAAGACGTCCCAGTTCTGGAACGCGAAGAGCAGCAGGGGTGTGCCGATCGCCCAACGCCAGGCGCGAGCGCCGCAGCGCCGCTCGAGCACGACGGTGATCACCAGACACAGCGCTCCCGCGGCAACCGCGGTCACCGTGAACACACCCAACGCGCTCGGCGCGATCAGCGATGCGAGATACAGGAGCACGCCGGATCCCACTGGATACTCGAGGACTCGATCGACGTAGGGCAGTGCACCCGGGCCCACACCACGGTGCAGGAACACGCGGGGGAGGTCGCTCAGCGAAGAGTGCCCACCGTTCCCGAACACTGACATCTGTATCGCGAACGCCAAGGCGAGCATCACCGTCGCGCCCAGCACCATCCGGACCGGGAATCGGTGCGGTCCGTTGGTCGATGATCCGCGTCGTGAGGGAGCGGTCGCGGTCCCCGCTCCCGTCGTGCGGGCGCCCGGGCCGGGGGGAGGCCGGGCGCCCACAGTCGGGGTCGGGGGATCGACGGAGCGGGTCATGCGCAGTTCATACTGCACCCTCGCGCTGACGATCAGCTGAACGCCGGGGTGTGCGGGTGCTCCGGTCCCGGTCGCGTTTCAGCCGGCGACACCGCTGGTCGGGGCCTGCTCGCCGTCGGCTCCCTCGTTCCCGGCCTTGTCGCCGCCGGTGTCGTTCCTGCCATCGCCCTGATCAGACTGCTGGGCGAGCACCTTGGCGTTCCCCGCGTCGACCTTGACGTCGGTCATGGCGCCGTTGGCGGTGATCTCGACGCTGTAGACGACGCTGCCGTTCTCGTTGTCGAGCTCGACCTTGTTCACGGTGCCGGGCCGCGCCGCGAGGGCTGCTTGCTTGGCCTGCTCGGGCGTGATCTTCGCCGCGGCCTGCAGGGCGGCTGCTTCTGTGGGCTCGTTGCCACCCTTGGTCTCGGGTGCGCTCACCGAGCCGCTGAGCTGCTGATCCGGCTGGTCGGTGCCCGTCTCGGGCGTGTCCGCCGCCGCGTGCCTGGAGGTCGGGTGCGCCGAGCTGTTCGACGATGAGGTGGTCGCCGCCGATGCGAGTCCTGCGGCGCCCAGCCCGAGACCCGCGGCGATGCCGACGGCCCCCAGGATCTGGGTGAGGCGTTTGGTGTCCTTGTTCATCTGGTGGCTCCTTCTCGGCGGCTCGGGCAGTTCCCGAGCGGCTCGTGCAGGCTGCGCCCCGCGCGCTGACGAACCGCTGACGTGCTGAACGACCTCTCATGAGGTGATGTTCAGCGAACGTTCAACCCCGGGCCGTACGGGGTGGTGAGGGAACGGATCGATCCGCTGCCCATGCGAGCCGGCCGGCCCTCGGCGGCAACGGAGGCAGTGGTGAAGATCCTCGTGGTCGAGGACGACAAGCGGCTCGCGGCGACCGTGAAGCGCGGCCTCGAACAGGAGGGATACGCCGTCGACGTGGCCCTCGACGGCACCGACGGCCGGTGGATGGCGACCGAGCAGCAGTACGACGCGATCGTGCTCGACGTCATGCTCCCGGGCATCAACGGCTACCGGCTCTGCGCGGGCCTCCGGGAAGCCGGCAACTGGACGCCGATCCTGATGCTCACGGCCAAACGCGGTGAGTACGACGAAGCCGAGGCACTCGACACCGGGGCCGACGACTTCCTGTCGAAACCGTTCTCCTTCGTGGTGCTCCTCGCGCGGCTGCGGGCGCTCGTCCGGCGCGGCGGCGCCGAGCGCCCCGCGGTGGTCGACGTCGGCGACCTGCGGCTCGATCCGGCGGCGCACCGTTGCTCCCGGGGCGACGTGGAGATCCCGCTGAGTCCCCGCGAGTTCGCGGTGCTCGAGTACCTCGCGCGTCGAGCGGGCTCGGCCGTGAGCAAGCGCGAGCTCCACGAGCACGTGTGGGACTTCGCGTTCGAGGGCGACGACAACATCGTCGAGGTCTACGTGCGGAGGCTTCGCCGCAAGGTCGACGAACCGTTCGAACGGGCCACGATCCAGACCGTTCGCGGCGCCGGATACCGCGTCGACGTCGATGCGTAGCTGGTTCGCGACCGTCCGGATCCGCACGACGGTGTTCGCCACCCTGGTCGTGACGGCGGCGCTCGTCGTCGGTGCGATCCTGTTGCTCGTGGTGCAACAGCGCGCGTTGCTCAACGGGCTCGAGCAGAGCACCCGGGCGCGCGCGATCGACGTCGCCAGTCTCGCCAAGCGCAGCGTGCTCCCGACGAGACTCACCGCGGCCAAGGAAGACGATGCGTTCACCCAGGTCGTCGACGCCGACGGGACCGTGGTCGCGGCGAGCAAGAACCTGCGGGGCGAGGGCCGAGTCGTCGACACCGAGCCGCGTTCGTCGAAGCTCGTGGAGTTCACCCGCACGATCGCGCCGCTCGGCGGGCGCTTCCGTGTGGCCGCGCACACTGTCGATACGCCGACGGGACGGGCGACGGTCTACGCCGGCGACAGCGACGAGACGGTCACCGACGCCACCCAGCAGCTCGCGAAGCTGCTCGCGTTCGGGCTTCCCCTGATGGTCGGTCTCGTCGCGCTCACCACGTGGAAGGTGACCGGGAGGGCACTCCGACCCGTCGAGGCGATCCGCTCCGAGGTCAGTGCGATCGGGGAGGGGGAGCTGCACCGCCGGGTGCCCGAGCCCTCCACCGACGACGAGGTGGGTCGCCTCGCCCGGACGATGAACGCGATGCTTGCCCGCCTCGACGACGCGGCCGATCGGCAGCGGCGGTTCGTCAGCGACGCGTCGCACGAGTTGCAGAGCCCCCTCACGTCGCTGCGGGCGCGTCTCGAGGTGAACCTGGCTGCGCCCGTGGAACCCGATTGGCGGGCCGACGAACGGCAGGCGCTCGGGGAGGTCACCGAGATGCAACGCCTCGTCGACGATCTCCTCGCGCTCGCCCGTCTCGACGCCCACCTCGCCAGCCCGGAGCGGGCGTTGGTCGATCTCGACGATCTCGTCCTCTCGGAAGCCGAGCGCCTACGGACGCGGGGACGGGTGACCGTCGACGTCCACCGGGTGTCCGCGGGTCAGGTGCGTGGTGATCCCGGCCAGCTCCGCCGGGCGTTGCGCAACGTTCTCGACAATGCCGAACGCCACGCCGGCGGCGAGGTGACGGTCTCCGTCGAGGAGTCGGACTCGAGCGTGGAGGTGCGGATCGCCGACGATGGCGACGGCGTCCCGGCGGAGCACCGCAACCGGATCTTCGAGCGCTTCGGCCGCATCGACGACGCGAGGACGCGCGACGGCGCCAGCACGGGCCTCGGCCTGGCGATCACGCAGGAGATCGTGGAGGCGCACGGGGGTCGCATCACGGTCGCCGACGGTGGTCCCGGGGCGTGCTTCGTCCTGGTGCTCCCCGCGGCGAGCGCCTCGTACTGAGCCGTACGAGCATCGAGCTCGGCACGGGGAGGTCGCCACGTTCACCGTATGTTCAGCGGGGTGAGCGCACATTGGCGCCATGAGCACAACCAGCCCACTCAGACAGGCGCCCCCTCGGTGCGTGCTCGCACCGATGGGCGTCGATCGGGTCCTTGCCGACGACGAGCTCGCGGCGCGGTGGGGCCGTTCACCGGTCAGCCCGTTCCTCACCGAACCGGCCAACGTCGTGATCCACCTCTCGGGCGGCGGCGTTGCCGGCTACCAGCCGGTACGCAGCTGGGCGGTCTTTCCGACGGGTGCGTCGGCGCCTCCGGGCACCGACCGTGAGGCGCTGGAGAGCATTGTCGACCGGGTCCGTGGTGCCGGCCGCCATGCGGTCTTCGCGGCCGTCACCGATCCTGAGCCGTATTCGGCCCGCGGCATGTACCCGATGCGCGTCGCCGACGATGCACGAATCGATCTGGCGAGCTTCTCCCTCTCCGGCAAGCGCCGGGCGAGCATCCGTCACAGCGTCACCTCGGCCCGCCGGGCCGGGCTGCGGGTCGTGCCCTGGTCCATCGAGGTTTCGAGTGGTGTCGAGGCGGTCTCGGCCGGCTGGCTGGCCACGAAGCGGGGCGGTGAGCTCGGGTTCACGCTCGGTCGCTTCGATCCGTCGACCATCGGGAGCGTCGACTGTCGCGTCGCGGTGGACCCGGGCGGGCGTGTCGCCGGCTTCGTGACGTGGCGGAGGTACGACGACGGCCACGCACGCGTGCTCGACCTGATGCGACGAGCAGTCGATGCCCCGAATCCGACGATGGATCTCCTCGTCGGCGAGAGCCTGCTCGAGTTCGCCGCGGCGGACATCGAGACGGCCAGTCTCGGGGCGGTCCCACTGTCGCACGGTCGACTCTCCGAGCGCGTGTACCCGACGCACTCGCTGCGCCGATACAAGGAGAAGTTCGCACCGAGCTGGGATCCGCTGTGGCTCGTCGCACCGTCGCCAGCGCGGGTACCCGGCGCGTTCCTGGCCGTCGCGAGCGCGTACTGCCCCGGCGGACTCGCACGGGCGCTCCGTCGCAATGCCTGACCGACTCCGGCAGGGGATCGTCACAGTTCGGCACCGCTGCGTCCACCCGCCTTTGGTCACCATCACTGCGATCACGGCGGTTCTCGCCACAGCCGCGCGCTACCGCGTGTTCACCCGGGAGCTCCCCCTCGACGTCGCCTTCCGCTACGGGTACAGCGGTCGAGCGCTCTCGATGGGTCGGTGGTCCACGCTCCTGACGAGTCAGTTCCTCACCCGCAACGCCTTCATGGCCGTGTCGATCGCGCTCTCGCTGGCCCTCATGCTCGGGCTGTACGAAGCGATCGCCGGAACCAAACGTGCCCTCGTCGTCGCGACCGTGAGTGCAGTGGCAGGGCCGTTGCTCGTCGCCGGCGTGCTCGGCGTCGGCTCGTCGCTCGGTTACAGCTTCGCGAGCCGGACGCTGTCGACCCTCGACTACGGCGCGTCGGCGGTGACCGCCGGCGCCGGTGGCGCCCTCGTCGCGGTCCTCGGCATGCGTCGACTCCGCTGGTTCGCGATCGTCTGGGTCGTCGGCGGTGTGTTGCTGCATCACCAGATCGCCGACTGGGAACACGTCGGCAGCTTCGCGGTCGGCTTCGGTCTCGGCCGCCTCCTCGGGGTCGCACCACCGATCGGCATCATGCGCCGGCAGCTCGGCTGGATCGGCTCGAGGGTCGGGCGTCCATCTGCGCTCGTTGCTCCGGTGCTCGCGCTCGGGTTGATCGTCGGGTCGCTCGCCGGCGGCGCGGCTGTCCCCGCGCGTCACGCGCCGGGGGTCGTTTCCGGTGGTCGCCTCGGTGCCGCCAGCGCCGAGCCGGCCAGCGTCATCAGCGTGCAGTACCCGACACCGTCGGTCGGCGGCACTCGCAACGCCCTCGTGATCCTGCCGGCCGGCTACGCCGCCGCGAAGCTGCGGTACCCGGTGGTGGAGATGTTGCACGGCAGCCCCGGCTCGCCGAACGACATCATCACCGGGTTCGATCCCATCACCGCCGGCGCGCAGCCGGGCGTGCCTGCCTTCATCGGTGTCGCGCCCGACGGGCACGGTCCGGTCGTGTCCGAGGGCGCGTTCGCCGACACCTCCAAGCAACGGCTCGGCGCCGCGGTCTCCGACGACCTCCGTCGATTCGTCGACCGGCGCTACCGCACCAACGGTCGGTGGGCGGTGAGCGGCCTCTCGTCGGGAGGCTACGGTGCCGCCTACCTCGGTTCCCGCACGCCCGGCCAGTACGACGCCGTCTGCTCGATGAGCGGGAACTTCACGCCGAAGGGGCGCGCGTTCCAGGGAGAGCCTCAGCGAGTGCTCAGCACGTCCTCGCCGCTCCTGCGGACTCGCCCCGACGGACCGCGAACGCTGCTCGTGACGGGCAGCTCCGATGGCGCGGGGGTGCGCAACTCGCTGGCCTACGCGCAGGCGCTGCGTGCCGCCGGGCAAGCGTACGAGAGCGTCGTCGTGCCGGGCGGTCACGACTGGAAGCTCTGGAATCGCGAGTTCCCGCGCTGTCTCCGCTTCATGCTCGCGGCCTCGCCGACAAGTCGGCCAAGGTCGGCCCCGCCAACGGCCCTGACCGTGGCCGCACCGAAGCCATGACTCCCGCAGTCGTCGCGGTGGGTGTGGTGCTCGCCGTGCGCGATGCGGCGACCCTCGGACAAGGCGCCGCGTCG
>JBBQMI010000023.1:0-10140 GCA_038328825.1 Acidimicrobiia bacterium
GCCTTCCTCACCGACGCGCGTGAGCAGCTCCTTCACCCGGAGCTGCTCGGGGCCGACGCCCTCGATCGGGCGGATCGCGCCTTGCAGCACGTGGTACCGGCCGCGGAACTCGTTGGTCCGTTCGATCGCGACGATGTCGCGTGGTTCCTCCACCACGCACAGCACGGTGGCGTCGCGGCGCTCGTCGCGACACACGACGCACAACCCGCCCTCGGCACTGTCGGCGATGTTGAAGCAGCGGCGGCACCACGACACGCGGTCCTTCGCCTCGGTGATCGCGGCGGAGAGCCGGTTCGCGTCCTCCCGCGGCACGTTCAGCAGGTAGAACGCGATCCGTTGCGCCGACTTCGGTCCGACTCCGGGGAGTCGACCGAGCTCGTCGATGAGGCGTTGGACGGGACCTTCGTACGGCGATGCCAAGCGAGGCTCAGCCGAGCAGGCCGCCGAGGCCGCCCAGGTCGAGGTTTCCGGTGACGGCGCCCATGCGCTCCGCGGTCCGTTCCGACGCGAGCCGCAGCGCCTCGCTCACCGCGGCGACCACGAGATCTTCGAGCATCTCGACGTCTTCGGGGTCGACGACCTCGGGTGCGATCGAGACCGCCTGCAGCACCCCGGCCGCGGTCACGACGGCCTTGACGACGCCCCCACCCGCAGTCGCCTCGACCAGCTCGGCCTCGAGCGCCTCCTGCGCGGCGGCCATGTCGGCCTGCATCTGCTGCATCTGACGCATCGCGTCTTTCATCTGCTTCTGCTGGTTGGCCACCGGTGCTCCTGCTCGTTCGCTGAGGGGTCGTCGGGGGGTGTTCGGCTCAGGTGCGGGGGATCTCGTCGACCACCGTCGCGCCGAAGTCGTTCTGGAGGCGCGACACAGAATCTACCGCCGCTTCGGCCTTGGGCGCGTCGACCAGTTCAGTGAGATCGACGATCTCCTCCGGCTCGTCGGCCGCCTCCGGGGGAGGGGGTGGTGGAGGCTCCTCGGCCGGCTCGTCACCGGCCGGTCGTGGACCCCGCGACGTGAGCGAGTCGGTGAGTGATTCGTCGGGCACGACGCGAAAGCGCGGTCCGACGCCGAGGTGCTCGGCGAGCGCGGCCCGGATCGTGGGCGCGTCCCGTTTCAACCGCGCCGCGGAACGATCGAACGCGCGCGGCGCGACACCGAACACCACCACGTCGTCTTCGATCGCGATCGGCTGTGCTTCCTGGACGGCGCTGCGAGTCGACATCGGGAACGTCGGGAGCACCGCGGCCCAGGCGACGATCACATCGTCGAGCTCGAGCGCACCGGCCGAGGATGCGGGCGGGGGCTCGGGCGACGGGGGCGGCGGCGTCTCGGGTGGCGCACTGTCGGACGTCGACGGCTCCGGAGCATCCTTGGCCCGTGCCTTGCGGCGCAGGGCACCGAGGGTCGGAGCGGGGCCGGGTGGCGTGCTCGGCTCGGCCGGAACGTCGGAGGCGACGGGTTCCGGATCGGGTATCGAAGGTGTCGGCGTCGAAACCCGGGTCGGGGTCGACGGCGCCGGGACCGACGCACCGCCGGCGAGCGCCTGCTCGAGTCGTTCGATGCGATCGACGAGCGCGTGGATCGGTGGCGTGGTGTCGCGCCGGGCGATCCGGACCAGCGCGATCTCGAGCGTGAGCCTCGGGTCGGTGGCGTCGGTCCCGCGCATGTCGGCGACCGCGTGACCGAGCGTCTCGAGCGCACGCACGAGCACCGCGTTGCCGAGCTGGGTTCCGATCGAGCGCAGCCGCGCCTGTTCGTCTTCGGTGAGGTCCACCCGCACCCGGTCGCCCGCGGCGGTGAGGACGAACGCGTCGCGCAACGTGAGGAGGAGGTCGTCGGCGACGCGGCGGGGTTCGTGGCCGGTGTCGAGCAACGTCGAGAGCAACGCCAGCGCGGTGCCGAGGTCCTCGGTCGCGACCGCTTCGAGGATGCCGGCGCGCTGTTCGAACGCGCTCCCTCCGAACGCGCTCGTGACCTGTTCGAGGTCGAGCCGGCCCGGGCTCGACGCGAGGGCCTGGTCGAGGAGCGAGAGTGCGTCGCGCGCGGAGCCGCCACCCTGGCGGGCGATCCGCGCGATCGCGTCGGCGTCGGCTTCCACGCCTTCCCTCGCCAGCACGTCGGTGAGGATCGCGACCAGCTGGTCGACGGTGTACAGCGTGAGCTCGAAGTGCTGGGTGCGCGACCGGATGGTCGGCAGCACCTTCTCGGGGTTCGTGGTCGCGAGCACGAACACCACGTGGTCGGGCGGCTCCTCGAGCGTCTTCAGCAACGCGTTCGACGCCGCGGTGCTGAGCATGTGCACCTCGTCCACGATGTAGACCTTCTTCACCGTGGTCGCGCCGACTCCGAGATGCACCCGCTCGATGAGATCGCGGATCGCGTCGACGCCGGTGTTCGACGCCGCGTCGAGCTCGATGAGATCGGCGTAAGTGCCGTTGGCGATCGCCACGCAACTCTCACATTCGCCGCACGGCTCGCCGTCGTCACCCCGGTTCAGGCAGTTGATCGCCTTGGCGAGGATCCGCGCGGTGGTCGTCTTGCCGGTGCCGCGCGGTCCAGAGAACAGGTACGCGTGCCCGACGCGACCCTCGCGGACCGCCATCTTCAGCGCTGCGGTGAGGTGCTCCTGGCCGATGAGCTCTCCGAAGCGCTGTGGCCGGTACTTGCGATACAGCGACTGATAGCTCATCTCAGATCGCTCCGCTCACTCGGGCACGCGGCGGTCGACTCCTCCATACCGCCGTTCGCTCCACATGCTGGACCCTACCGAACGTGATCGGGAGGGTGACCGGAGCCACCCTCCCGACCGGAGAACGTGCGGACCGTGCACCCGACTTCGACACGGTGTCGCAGAGCGCGGATGTCCGTCGCCGGCTCAGGCCAGGCGACCCTACGGCACACGAGAGGGCCCGCTGAGAGCTGCTTCCTTCCGGACCTGACTCGGTTCACGAGATCTCGTTGCGCAGGACCCGACCATCAATGCCACGTGCGGATCGCCTTCTCTGCGACGGTCCGAGCCTCGGAAGGGAATTCAGCCCCCCGTACGTGGATTGGGGGTACAGGGCACCACGGGCTCCCCGCCTAGCACGGTCCGCGGCCTGAGCTTACTCCTGCTCCGTCGGCTGGATCCCCGCTCGTGGCGGATAGCATCACCGGCCCCGGGAGGGATGCGAGAGCGGCCGAATCGGCACGCTTGGAAAGCGTGTGTGGGGCAACTCACCGTGGGTTCGAATCCCACTCCCTCCGCCACTGCAGCACCACTCCCCCCACGGAGGCTCCGCCATGGGCCGCGCGATGAGCGACGACGAACGCCGGGACTTCCTCACGGAGGGCACCCGCACCGCCAAGCTCGCCACCGTGCGCGTCGACGGTCGTCCGCACGTCGCACCGATCTGGTTCGTCCTCGACGGCGACGACCTCGTGTTCAACACCGGTGCGGCCACCGTGAAGGGCAAGGCCCTTCAGCGCGACCCCCGCGTGACACTCTGCATCGACGACGAACGACCGCCCTTCGCGTACGTGATCGTCGAAGGCACCGCGGCGATCGACACCGACCTCGAGGAGATGCTCACCTGGGCGACCCGTATCGGTAGCCGGTACATGGGCGCCGACCGGGCGGAGGAGTTCGGTCGGCGCAACGCCGTCGAGTCCGAGCTGCTCGTGCGGGTCACGCCCACGCGCATGCTCACCAAGACCGGCGTCTCCGACTGACCCGACGATGGATCCGGCCGCGCTCAACGCGCTGATGGGGACCGCGCTCGACGAAGCGCGCGCCGCGATCGAGCACGACGACGTGCCGATCGGCGCCGTCGTCGCACGCGTCGACGATGGCAGGATCGTCGCCCGTCGCCACAACGAGCGGGAGCGACTCGCCGACCCGACCGCCCACGCCGAGATCCTCGCCCGGCGCGACGCGTCCGCGAGCGTCGGCTCGTGGCGGCTCGGTGGGCACATGCTCGTCGTCACGCTCGAGCCGTGCCCGATGTGCGCCGGCGCCGCGCTCGCGGCGCGGGTCGACTCGATCGCGTTCGGAGCGGACGATCCCAAGGCCGGCTCCGTCGGGAGCCTCTACAACCTCGCAGCCGATCCCCGACTCAACCACGAGGCCGAGGTGGTCGCCGGCATCCGGGCGGCCGAAAGCGGCCGACTGCTCCGCGACTTCTTCGCCTAACGGCGCAACACCCGGAGTCGGTAGACTTCCCAGCCGGTCGAGCCACGGCAAGAGTCGGGGCCCGATCCCGGAGGGATGCGAGAGCGGCCGAATCGGATGGTCTCGAAAACCATTGTGGCGCAAGTCACCCTGGGTTCAAATCCCAGTCCCTCCGCCAAGAAACACCAGGTCAGAGCCGGGCATTGACCCGGCTCTGATCGCGCCCGTAGCCTCACGACGTGCCGTGGCAGGGTCCATGGCATGGAACACGCGTGGGACGGGAGCCAGGATGGCGCTGCGGGCGAGGCGAGCGAAGGACGGCAAGGTCAGCTATCAGCTGGTCGTGTACGCGGGTCGTGACGAGGCCGGCCGCGACGAGTACGTGCGCCGAACCCTGACGGGAGTGTCTCGTCGGGAAGCGACCAAGGCGCACGCGCAGCTCGTGGTCGACGTGCAGCACGGCCGCACCGGCCCATCCCGTTCGCTGACGGTCAAGCAACTCGCCGATCAATGGTGGGAGGCGCAAGCCCCGGATCTCTCTCCGTCGACCCGTATCGGGTATCGAATCTGGCTCGACGCGAGAGTGCTGCCCGCGTTCGGCACTCGGCGGATCTCGGCGGTGACCACCGCCGATGTCGAACGCTGGTACGGCCAGCTTCGCGACGGGGATCACCCGCTGGGTATCCGGTCAATTCGAGGCTGCCGCACGGTCCTCTCGGCGATGTTCACGGCTGCGGTGCGGTGGGGGTACCTGCCGGCGTCTCCGGTGGAGCGGGCCCGCTTGCCTCGCGCCCCGAAGTGGTCGCCGCGGGCTCCGACGCCCGAGCAGGTCACCCGTCGCATCGCGCTGGCCGACGAACGCGACCCCGACCTCGGCGTGTTCGCCCGGATGGCCGTGGCACTCGGCGCGCGTCGGGGTGAGCTCGCCGGGTTGCGCTGGACCGTGGTGGATCTCGACCAAGGTCTCGTCAGGATCGAAGCGACGGTCGTGAACGACGACCGAGACGGAACCGGGAAGCGCGTTCGCGGCAAGGTCGCGACAAAGGACACGAAGACCCACTCGTCGCGCACGGTGGCGCTCGACGCCGGGACCGTCGAGGCGTTGCGAGCGATGCGAGTCCGCCACGTCGAAGCTGCGCTCGCCTGCGGTGTCTCGTACCCGGCCGATGCGTTCTTGTGGCGCGACGATCCGGCGGGTGCGCGACCGCGCCCGCCGGACCGGTTCACCTACGACTGGACCCAGGTCGACAAGGCGGCCGGCGATGGCGCCCACGTCCGGTTCCACGATCTGCGCCACTATCACGGCACCATGCTCGTCGGTGCGGGTGTCCCGATCGCGTCGGTGCGAGACCGCCTCGGGCATTCGAGCTTGACGGTGACGAACATCTACGTCGATGGCCGACCGGAATGGGATCGGAAGTCGGCAGACATCATGGGTGACGTCCTCGACGGGAACTGACCGCCGAGCTGGCCGCGCGTCTGCTCGGTGCGCGACGTGACCGGTCAGAGGCCGAGCTCAATCCCGCCGCGCTCAGCTGCACGCGCCGGGTCAATGCGCTCAAGCGCGGCGTCGAGCTTCTCGAGGACGTCCTTTTGGTGGAATTCATGACGGCGGCGGGGACCGACCGGCTCGCTGGGGTCGGTGACGTGATGCTCGGCCCGGTAGTTCTCGATCGCGCTCGCCGCTTCGGTCCACGTGCGCCGGAGGGCTGGGTCGGTCGGGCAGGTGCCCAGCTCCTGGAGGTATGAGGGCGGGTCGTGTCGGTATGCGTCGACGAGCTGTCGGACTCGTGCGCCGACGTCGGCGGTGACGACCGGGATGCGGTGTAGTTGATCGTGATGGACGCTGACGAACGCGTCGAGTTCGTCTCGTTGCTCGATCGCGAGGGCGAGTGCGTCCTCGGTGTGGTGGAGTTGGTTGGTGAGCTGTTCGACTTGGCGCAGGGCGACGATTCGTTCGGCGGTGTGTTCTCGCCGGTGGCGGAGTGGTCGTCGCTGATCCAGCCGTTCAAGCTGGTCGCGTCGATGTTGGAGGTCCTCGCCCAGGGTCGCTCGGGACCGGGTGAGGGCGGCGATGTCGGCTGTCGGATCGCGCGGGGCGGCGCGTTCGATGGTTCGGAGTTCGCGGAGTTCGTGGTGGAGGTCTTCGATCTGGTTCCGCAGCGACCTCTGGTCGATGTGGTGGTCGATCGCGAGTCGTTGCGCGTGGCTGATGCTCAGCACTCCGGCGATCGTGTCGAGCGGTTCCCGTTCGGGGGGTGGGGCGTGTTGTTCGAGCTCGTCTGCCTGGGCGACGAGGTAGAGACGGTTCTGGGCTCGCCCGCGTGACAGGGCGACGTAGCCGGCTTCTCGGTAGAGGGTGTCGTTGCCGAGCACGAGCGTCTGGTCGACGGTGAGGCCCTGAGCCTTGTGGATCGTGGTCGCGTACGCGTGGCGGAGATGCCCGGCGTCGAGATACTCGCCGGGCAGGGTGTGGCTGGTGCCCCGATCGGTGCGGATCGTCATGGCTCGCGCGGTCGGGTCGACGTGGGTGATGGTGGCGGGGGTGCCGTTGCGGACCCCGAGTCGGCGTTGATTCCGCAGCGTCATCACTCGGTCGCCGATCTGATGCGGGCGGCCGTCGATTTCGAGTGTCGGGCCGGTGAGGAGCCCGGCGGCGTCGAGCCGTTGGCGGGCCCGGGCGTTGAGGTCGTCGACGTCGGACCATCGGGCCGCGACCATGAGCACCTGTCGGTCTTGGAGCCGGGCGGCCCACCAATCGGCGACCATCGCATCCCGGGCCCCGGGTGCGGTAGCCGTCGTGGTGATGCGTTGGTGTTCGTCGTATGCAGCCAGGGCAACGCCGATGTCACCGGCCCGCAGCGCTCGCAGCGCCGCGCGTTCCCATGGGTCGTGCTGACGACGGTTCTGCGTGAGGCGGATCGGTTCAAGACGTTCACCGAGCCCGGCGAGGAGCCCACCGGCGCCGATCTCGGGAAGCTGGCGGGGATCACCGACGAGCACGACCTTCGCCCGGGCGCGTTCGGCGTGGGTGAGGAGCCGGCCGAGCGTTCGGGTTCCGATCATCGCGGCCTCGTCGACCACGAGCACCGCGTCGGGTGGGAGAGCACTGTGCTCAGGGTCGTCGAGATCAGCGAGCAACGACGCGACCGTGGTCGAGGGGATCCCGGCGGTGGCCTCGAGTTCCGCGGCGGCTCGGGCGGCGAGCGCAGCGCCGATCACCTGGTGGCCGCCGTGTTGCCATGCGTCGCGTGCCGCGTCGAGTGCGAACGTCTTGCCGGTCCCCGCGGGCGCGATGACGACGTCGACGCCATGACCGCTGGTGGTGAGCTGAGCGACCATCGCAGCCTGTTCTTCAGAGAGCTCGGGTCGCGCTCCGAGTGCGCGCAGCACCGTCGGTTCGTCGACCACGCCGACCGCATCGTCGCGCCGGGCGGATGCCTGTTCGACAAGACGTTGCTCGAGCGCGATGAGCTCGCTCGTCGAATACCGGGAGCCAAGGTCGGGCCCGGCGATCCGGCGGCCGTCGACCCGAGTTCGCAAGACTCCGAACGTGCCCGTATCGAGCGTCACGACATCTGCACCCGAAAGCGTCCGATCCGCCAGCGCTTCGATCACCGGCACCTCCGCACCAGCGGGCAGACGTGCGCACCAGGCGCGAAGCACGTCACGGCGGTCGAAGGTGCTCGCCTGGGCGGTCAGGCCCTCGGGGCCGAGCAGCTCGCCGACCGTCGCACGGATCGCCTCCTCGTCGAGGGCGGCAGGTTCGGCGCGTCCGAGCACACTCTCGAGCTCGTCGGGCTGGAGGCCGAGTTCGTGGGCTTGGTCCCACCAGCGTTGCGTCATCCACGCGGGTGCGACTCGGTAGTCCTTGGCTTGGCGGGTCTCGAGCGCCGCGACCTCCGCCGCACGAGCCGAGCTCGTCCCACGGGAGGTCATCTCGGCTTCGATCTCTGCCCTGCGGGTCGAAAACCCTCGCAACACCGGATCGGAGATCCCCGAGATATCCGCGATGCCGTTCCGGACCGGTTCCCAACCGACACCAAGCCGCGTTGCCAGTTCGGCTCGAAGGTGGACTTCGTAGAGGTATCCGGCGGTCTTCGCGTGGAGGTAGAGGTGGCGGGCATCGAGACTCAGCCAGCCACCATCTTCGACTTGGGTGAGGTTCGCGACGAGGACGTGGGTGTGGAGGTGCGGTCGCCGGCGCGGCTGGTGCGGTGCCGGAACCCAGCGGCGACGAACCCGCCGCCGAGGACTTGCTCGATGCCGTTGGTGCCGCGACGCGACCAACACGCGTTCGTTTCGAGATAGCCAAGCGCCGCGGCGACTGCGAGGTCGTGTCCGGCGCGCACCTCCCGGGCAACCTCGTGCTCCGCGAGGCCGAACAGGATCGACACTGACTTCGGCGCCCGGAAACGTCAGGTCGAAGCCCGGGACACGGTCCGACCGTGTCCGGGCCAACCGGACACCGCACTTCGGGTCACGGCCCTCCAACACGGCACGCAACGACTCGCCGTCGACACGGCCGTCCAACGCGAGCTCGGCGGCGAGCGACCCCGCCCACCAGCCCGGTGCCTCGCCACGACCGATGTAGTAGTCCTCGACACCCGCAGCGACGGTCGACAGGTAATAAGTCTGGCCACCCGCGCTGAGCTTGCCGATGCTCAACACCCCGCACCCGCGGGACCGTCGGGCATTCCCAATGCAAATTCGTGCTGTGATTTCGAGAAGAGTGTCGCGGCCTTGCCGAAGGGTCGGTTGTCGGTGTGGTCGAGGATCGTACTGAGGGCCGAGTTGACGTTGTGTGACTGCGTCGGTGTGGGAGGAGCGGTGCGCGGTAGGTCTCCTGATGGAGCGTCGAAGAGTGTGGGTGCCGGCATCGCCTGCTTCGCGCGGCGCGACGCCTGAACCGTGTCCGTCTTGAGCGACACGGCCAGGTTGATCGCGTAGCGGCCGCCGCAGAATCGGCCGTTTCCGGCCCGCTGCTCCTCGATCGAAACCGTTTCGCGTCGCCGTAGCAGGAGTAAACCGCGCGCTGCGGTGTCCTTCCCAACCCCGACCGCCTTTGCTAGCTGGCGCGCGCCGAGCTGCGCGACTAGTCGACCGTCAGTTCCGACTCGCGCCTCGAGCACAAGGACTTCGAGCACCGACCACGCGACCGGACCGAGGTCGCGTCGCAGAACACACGACGCGCGAGTAACGACGAGCCGCGGTTCGGCGTCGACCAGTGCCACCCCCAACCCCGATGGGTTGGGTCTCACGACACGACGGTTCGGGCCAGAAGCTGGTCGATTGCATGCTTGGGGATCACGACCCGGCGACCCAACCGCAGATGTGGCAACTCGCCGCGGGCGACGAGCTCGTAGGCGTGGGCCCGCGAGATTCCCAGCAGCCGGCCAGCCTCCTCGACTGTCCAGACCAACGATTCGCTGCGATTTTCGATCGATGTCAATTCCATTGAGTTCCTCTCCTCACTCAGAGTCATCAAGCGTCAACACGAGGCCCGAGGGGACACCCAAATCCAGCAAGGTCCTCTGGGTTGTTCGTGTGCTCTATGCGCATCGCGCCGACGAAACGCGACTCGGCACGGATGCTCAGGTAGATGACGGCGAGTCCGGAACCCCGACGCCGCCGTGGGTGGGGCGCTGTACCGACGGATGCGATCACTGGCTGAACACGGGCGGCCGCTCCGCGCCGCGCGGGGCGCGGCGTTGGTAGCGGTCAGTCTTCAGTGGCGTCGACGCTCGTCGTGATAGCCGTACGCGATGTGCTTGCGGGGAGCCTGCACCGAGCGGACCTGTCGCTGCACGACGCCGGGATCGTGGACCCAACGCGGCGACGCGCAGGTCGCCGCGGTGTCGCGCGCGGCGCGCGACCGCTCACCGGGACTAGCAACTGGCGCGCCGTCGCCGTCGCGCGCGCTGCCCCGAAACTTCGGTTGACGTGGTGTTGTGCCGGGCCCATGATGTGGCGGAGTTGGGCTGGGTAG
>JBBQMI010000024.1:0-10093 GCA_038328825.1 Acidimicrobiia bacterium
GGTCGGCTTCATGCAGACGACGCGCACCCGGCTGTCGCCGATCTGCTGGGCGACCTCGGCCGTGATGGTGATCGTCTTGCCCTCGAGCTCGACGTCCATCTCGAGCGCCTTGTTGATCTCGGGCAGCGCGTCCGACGGGAACTCGACGTCGACCACCGGTCCGGCGATCGCGACGACGCGACCGTCTCTCAGGTCGGCGTCCACGGGGCTGGCAGCCGAGTCGGCGGGGCTGGGTGTGGCAGTGGCGGTCATCGTTGCTCCTGTCGGTGCGCCGGTCAGCGCTCTCGGAAGAGGTCTTCCTTGCGGTGCTCGATCGTGTCGGAGAGGAAGTCGTCGGGAATCAGACCCTTGCCGCCCCGCAACGCCTCGGCGCCACCGACGATCTCCATGATCTCGGTGGTGATCTGCTCCTGGCGGGCCCGGTTCATGATGCGGGCGAGCTTCGTGATGAGCTCGTCGGCGTTGTCAGTCGCGGCCTTCATGGCGCGCTGGCGGGCCGCGTGCTCCGACGCCGCGGCGTCGAGCTGCGCGGCGAACAACCTCGACTCGATGTACTTCGGGAGCAGTCGGTCGAGGATCTCCTCCGGCGACGGTTCGAACTCGTAGGCCGCAGGGACGCTGCTCGGCTCCGTGGTCGCGTCGCCCTCGGTGGGCGCGTGCAGACCCAGGCTGTCGGAGTCGAGTGGCATGAGCGTCGACTCGACAACCTCCTGCGAGCCCGCCGACGTGAACTGGGTGTAGACGAGCTGGACCCGGTCGATGTCGCCGGCTTCGTACGCAGGGGTGACCGCGGCGGCGATCTGACGGGCGTCCTCGTAGGTCGGGGTGTCGCTCATCCCGTTGAACGCGGCGTCGATCCGGTAGTTGCGGAACCGGAAGTAGCCCTCGGCCTTCTTGCCCACGAGCACGAGCGAGTAGTCGCGCCCGAGCGCCTGATCGGCGAGGAGGCTGCGCTCCGCCTTGCGGATCACCGACGTGTTGTACGCGCCGCACAACCCGCGGTCGGCGGTGATCACCAAATACGCGACCTTGCGGACCTCCTCGCGGGGCTGGAGCAGTGGGCTCTCGCCGCCCGCACCGCCGTCGGCGAGGTGGTGGATCACGTCGGTGATCTTCTCGCTGTACGGCCGGGCGGCTTCGACGCGCGCCGCGGCCTTCACGATGCGGCTCGCGGCAATGAGCTCCATGGCGCGCGTGATCTTCTTGGTCGACTGGACACTCTTGATCCGCCGCCTGAGGACGCGCTCCTGACCACCGGCCATCCGTCTGCCCTACTCGGCGGTGGCGATGGCGGAGTCGGGCGCGCCGACCTCGAGGCCGGCGACGAACTGGGCCTTGAAGTCGGCGATCGCCGTGTCGAGCACGTCGCCTTCCGGGAGCTTGCCGCTGGTCTTGATGGTGTCGAGCATCTCGGAGTGACGGGTCCGGAACCACGTGTGGATGTCGGCCTCGAACCGCTTGACCTCTTCGACCGGGAGGTCGTCGAGGACGCCCTTGGTGCCGCAGTAGATCGAGATGACCTGCTCCTCGACCGGCATCGGCGAGTTCAGGGGCTGCTTGAGCAGCTCCACCAGCCGGTAGCCGCGCTCGAGCTGCGCGGCGGAGACCGCGTCGAGCTCGGAACCGAACGTGGCGAAGGCCTCGAGCTCACGGAACTGCGCGAGGTCGAGCTTCAACGTTCCGGCGACGCTCTTCATCGCCTTGATCTGCGCGTCACCACCGACGCGTGACACCGAGATGCCGACGTCGACAGCCGGGCGGACTCCCGACTTGAACAGGTCGTCGATGAGGTAGATCTGGCCGTCGGTGATGGAGATCACGTTGGTGGGGATGTACGCCAAGACGTCGCCGGCCTTCGTCTCGATGATCGGCAGCGCGGTGAGCGAGCCCGCACCCTTGGCGTCGCTGAGCTTCGCGGCCCGCTCGAGCAGACGGCTGTGCAGGTAGAAGACGTCGCCCGGGTACGCCTCGCGACCGGGCGGGCGGCGCAGCAGCAGGGCGAGCTGGCGGTAGGCCTCGGCCTGCTTGGAGAGGTCGTCGTAGACGACCAGCGCGGCTTCGCCGTTGTCCATCCAGTGCTGACCGAACGCGCAGCCGGAGTACGGGGCGAGGTACTTGAACACGGCTTCGTCGGAGGCCGGGGCGTTGACCACCACCGTGTACTCCATCGCGCCGTGCTCTTCGAGGGTGTTCACGATCTGCGCGACGGTCGAGCCCTTCTGGCCGATCGCCACGTAGATGCACTTCACCCCCTGACCCTTCTGGTTCAGGATCGTGTCGATCGCGACGGTGGTCTTGCCGGTCTTGCGGTCGCCGATGATGAGCTCGCGCTGGCCCCGACCGATGGGCGTCATCGCGTCGATGGCCTTGATGCCGGTCTGGAGGGGCTCGCCGACCGGCTGGCGGTCGATGATGCCGGGCGCCTGCACCTCGAGGCGACGCTCTTCGGTGGCCGCGATCGGGCCCTTGCCGTCGATCGGCTGACCGAGCGAGTCCACCACCCGACCGATGAGGCCGTCGCCGACCGGCACCGAGAGGATGCGGCCGGTGTTGCGGGCGGTCTGGCCCTCCTCGACCCGGTCGGCCTCGCCGAGGATGACCGCACCGATCGACTCTTCGTCGAGGTTCAGCGCGAGACCGAAGATGTTGCCCTCGAACTCGAGCAGCTCGTTGACCGCGGTGTCGGGGAGTCCCGACACCCGGGCGATGCCGTCTCCGACCTCGAGGATGCGCCCGACCTGGGCCTTCTCGAGCTCGGGGTTGAAGTTCCCGACGTGGGTGCGGATCGCCGCGGCGATCTCGTCGACGTTGATCGTGAGCTCTGCCATCTCAGATCGCTCCACTCACTCGTCGCGCCACAGTGGGCCTGGGCACGGTCCGTTCGTTCCACATGCTCAGACCTGTTCTCTCAGTTGATCGAGGCGGTGGCGGACCGTGCCGTCGATGACCGTGTCGCCCACCCGGGCGACGAGCCCCCCGAGCACCGTGGGGTCGATGATCACCTTGAGCTCGATCTGCTTGCCCGTCGCGGCCGCGAGGGCTTCGGCGAGGCGGTTGCGCTGACCTTCGTCGAGCGGGAGGGCGGTGCGGACCTCGGCGACCTCGCGGCTGCGAACGTGCGCGGCCTTCTCCACGAACGCGTCGACGATCTCGGGGATGTCGGCGGCGCGCCCGACGCCCACGAGGAACGCGGCGAGCGCGGCCGACGTCGCGAGCGCCTTGCCGCCCATCAGCTCCTCGACGATCGCCATCCGTCGTTCGGCCGGAAGCTGCGGGTCGGTGAGCGCCAGCCGCAACTCGTCGCTGCCCTCGAACACGCGCGCGAACCGGAAGAGGTCGTCTTCCACCCCGGCGAGATGGCCCTCCGCCCGGGCCACCTCGAGCAGCGCGTTCGCGTACGCGTCGATGCGCTCCTGCACCGACATCGCTACTTGCTCCCGACCTGGTTGATGTAGTTCTCGATGAGCTGGATCTGGGTGGCCCGGTCGAGGTTCTTCTCGACGACCTTCTCGGCCAGCTCGATCGACAGGTCGGCGACACGACCCTGGAGGTCGGCCGTCGCCCGCTGCGTGGCGAGCCGGATGTCTTCCTGGGCACGCGTCCGGGCCTCGGCCGCGTCGGCCTCGGCCTTCGCCATCAGATCGGTGCGCACCTGGTCGGCGGCCTGACGGGCCTCCTCGATGATGCGTCCGGCCTCGACCCGCGCCTCTGCGAGCTGCTGCTGATACTCGGTGAGCTGCGTCTCGGCCTCGGTCCGGGCCGACTCGGCCCGCTCGAGGTCGCTCCGGATCCGCTCCTCGCGCGCGGCCATCCCCTTCTTCAGCGCGGGGAAGGCGAACTTCACCAACACGACGAACACGATGAAGAACGCGAGCGCGCCCCAGATGATCTCGCTGACCACCGGTGTCACCAGGTTCGGCGCCTTGTAGCAGTCCTGCGCGGCGGCGTTGACGTCGGCATCCGTCGACTTCTCCGACGCCTTCTTGAGGCACTCCGTCAGCTCGCCCTTGGTCGTCGAGGCGTGCGCGATGCCGGGCATCGCCACCACCAGACCGCCGACGAGCACGGCGCTTGCGAACAGCCTACGGATGCGCATTGCGCGTCCCTCTCTCCCGTGTGTGAGAAAAATCGATCAGATGAAGTAGAGGACGAACCCGATGAGGGCGAGTGCCTCGGCGAACGCGATGCCCAGGAACATCGTCGTGCGCACGTTGCCGGCCATCTCGGGCTGACGGGCCATGGCCTGGACCGACTGACCGACGAGGTAGCCGATGCCGATGCCGGGGCCGATGGCCGCGAGGCCGTAACCCACACGGCCGAGGCCGTTCTTGAAGCCGACATCGGTGACGGCCGCCAATAGGGAGATTGCTTCCACGGTGTCTCCTTGCTCGGTGAGCGGTGCTCGGAACTAGTGCTGGGGATGGATGGCCTCACCGACGTACACGGCGGTGAGGATGGTGAAGATGTAGGCCTGCAACACGGCCACGAGGATCTCGAACGCAGTCATCGCCGTGAGCATGAAGAACGGCAGCGGGATGAACACCAGCTGGTACGCGCCGCTGTTGGCGCGGAGCAGCTCCGCGCACATCACCGCGAACACGGTCAGGAGCACGTGGCCCGCGACCATGTTGGCGAAGAGCCGCACCGCGAGGGAGAACGGCCGGATGAAGAAGATCGAGATGAGCTCGATCGGCGCCACGAGGATGTAGAGAAACTTCGGCACGCCGGGCGGGAAGATCGCCTTGATGATGTAGAGCGGGCCCTGCTTGATGAAGCCGACCACGATGAAGATCAGCCAGGTCTGGAGCGCGAGGAACAACGGGATGGCGATGCGCGACGTCGCCGGGAACTGGATTCCCGGGATGACCTCCCAGATGTTGATGAAGAAGATCCAGAAGAACAACGTCGCGAGGAACGGCGCCCACTTCTTGCCGGAGTCCTCGCCCATCACCTCGACGGCGATGCTCTGCTCCACCAGCTCGAAGCCCGACTCCGCGACGTTCTGGATGCCGGTCGGCACCAATGCCCGCTTGCGGCTGCCCGCGATGAAGATCGCCGAGCAGATCAGCGTCGAGATGAGGCACATCATCGCCGTCTTGTTGAACCCGAGCGGGCCGAAGCTCCGCCAGTCGAAGAGCTCGTTGACCCCCTTGGGGAAGAGCTCGGCGAGCACGATCACCGTGACTCCTTCTTCTCGTTCTTCGCGTCGGTCTCGGAGAGCGGACGGGGTTTGAGGCCCGGAGCACCCGGTGTGAGCCCGAGCTTGGGGAGCTCGAGGAAGAGCAGCGCGAGATGGACGACCGCGATCGTGACCACGAAGCTCGCGACATCGACCTGCGAGATCCCCCGCAGAACCACCGCCATGAGCGTGATGACGATGATCATCACCGCGTAGCTGAGCATCGCGGCGAACGCGGTCGCCTGCGCGCCGGCCTTGGCTCCCGTGGCCATCAGCCGCGCGAGCACGAGGAAGTTCGCGGCGACGACGACGAGCCCGAGCGCAGCGCCGAAGGCGCCGGCCCAGCCCTGCCACACGCCCGCGACCAGGAGCACGATCGGCGCGGCGATGAGCGCACGTCGGGCGAGGTCGCGCGCGATCTCGCTCTCGTGATCCGGCTCGGTGTGGTGGTCTGGGTCTACCGCTGGCGACGTGTCCACGGTTTCCCTTCGTCGTCGTGTTCGACCTTGGCCATGTAGCGGTAGTAGTTCGCGAGCCCTGCGCCGACGAAACCGATGATGCCGAACGCGACCATGAACAGCGGTGCGGTGCCGAGGCGGTTGTCGAGCAGCCAGCCGAGGAAGCCCAAGAGCACCGGCGCCACGACGAACTCCGCCGCCTGAGCGAACGCGTCGCTCTGCTCCTGCTTCTCCCTGAACCGACGGACCCGAGCCCCGCGGTCGACCACGCGAAACGCCTTTCCCCCGCTGCTCACACCCATGTCGAGCCCGACCGCCCGACTTGCCCGCGACCCGCTTGTGAATACTTTCGCAATCTATTGCAGCCCCGCTGATCGAGTCAAACCGGAGCCATCTTGCTCCCGCCTTCTTCTCCTCGTGGTGGTCGAATCCGTCTCCGTCGCCTCGATCGCCCACCCGCTCCGGCCTCTGGATGTCGCTGCCGGCGACTCCGCCTTCTTCTCCTCGTGATGGTCGAATCCGTCTCCGTCGCCTCGATCGCCACCCGCTCCGGCCTCTGGATGTCGCTGCCGGCGACTCCGCCTTCTTCTCCTAGCCCGACTTGCGGTGCTGGTCGAGATCGACGACGTCGGCTCCCGGGGCAGGAGTCTCGGGGGTGTCGAGCTCCCCGCGCAACTTCGCGCCCTTGAGCCTCCCCGGGGCGAACACGGCGAAGAGCCCGAGGGCCAATGCCAGGATCCCGACGGGAACGTAGGCGTTCGCCTCGCTCGTGTAGAGCGGGAGGAGCGCGAGACCCGAGAGCAGCGCGGTCCACAACCAGAGGATCACCACCGTGCGGCGCGGTCCGTGACCCAGTCGCATGAGGCGGTGGTGGAGGTGGTCCTTGTCGGCCACCGCGAACGACCGGCGACGCAGGACGCGGCGGAAGAACGAGAACGCGGTGTCGAGCAGCGGCACGCCGAGGATCACGAGTGGGATGAACAAGGGGGCGAAGAAGAAGAAGGTCTGGCCCGAGTACTCGTAGTCGGCCCGTCCGCCGAGGGTGATGGTGCACACCGCCATGAGCAGGCCGAGGAACATCGCGCCGGCGTCGCCCATGAAGATCTTCGCGGGGCTGAAGTTCCACGGCAGGAACCCCACGCAGATCCCGACCGCGATCATCGCCACGAGCGGAGCGATGTTCGATCCGGTGAGGAAGCCGTCCTTGAAGAGGCGGTCGGAGTAGAGGAACACCGCGGTCCCGGCGATCGCGACGATGCCGGCGGCGAGACCGTCGAGCCCGTCGACGAGGTTGATCGCGTTGGCGAACAGCACGACCGTCAGGACGGTGATGAGCGGAGCGAGGTCGGGCGAGAGCACGACGATGCCGAAGAACGGGACGCGGAAGAACAGCATCGACACTCCCATGAGCGAGAGGATGCTGCCGCTCAACACCTGACCGGCGATCTTCGCTGGTGGCGAGACCTCCCGGAGATCGTCGAGCGCACCGACGGCGAACATCACACCGGCGGCGAGGATGAGGCCGGCCGGTTCCGACGACCCCTGGAACATGCCCTGGAACTGCGGGATCTGGCTCGCCACGCCCATCGCGACGAGGAAGCCCACGAACATCGCGGCCCCGCCGACGGTGGGCATGGGCTTCGTGTGCACCGTGCGCTCACTGGGTTGGTACAGGGCCCCGATCCGGGACGCGACGCGGCGCACGATGGGCGTGCACGCGAACGTCACGAGGGAGGCCACCGCGAACACGACGAAGTAGCCACCCATTCGGCCGCGCCCCCTATGTCGCTGAGCGCGACGGCTCGCTCCGGCCCGCGGTCACGGGAGGTCGGGGTACGGCGTGAACTTCGAGCAGAGCTGCGCGGCGGACTCCCGGACCTCGGTGCGCACCGACGCGTCGTCGGTGTCGCGCAGCACGCGGGAGATCAGCGACGCGATCTCGACCATCTCCGACTCGCCCATCCCCGCAGTGGTGACGGCGGCGGTGCCGAGGCGGAGGCCGCTCGTGACGAACGGCTTCTCGGTGTCGTTGGGGATCGCGTTCTTGTTGCAGGTGATCCCGGCTGCGTCGAGCGCCTCCTGCGCGACCTTTCCGGTGACGCCGAAAGGCCGGAGATCGACGAGCATCAGGTGGTTGTCGGTGCCGCCGGAGACGATCCGGAAGCCCTCCGAAGCGAGGCTCGCGGCGAGCGCAGCTGCGTTCTCGACGACGCCCCTTGCGTACCCGGCGAAGGCGGGCTGGGCCGCTTCGTGGAACGCGACGGCCTTCGCCGCGACGACGTGCATGAGCGGCCCGCCCTGGAGACCGGGGAAGACCGCCTTGTCGATCGCCTTCGCGTGCTCCTCGCGACTCAGGATGCAACCGGCGCGGGGCCCGCGCAACGTCTTGTGCGTCGTGAACGTGACGACGTCGGCGTACGGCACCGGGGACGGGTGCGCGCCACCAGCGATGAGGCCGGCGATGTGCGCGACGTCGGCGATCAGGAGCGCACCCACATCGTCGGCGATCGAGCGGAAGGCCGGGAAGTCGATGCCCCGCGGGTAGGCCGTGGCGCCGGCGATGATCGCCTTCGGTCGTTCGGCCTTGGCGCGGTCACGCACCGCGTCGTAGTCGATGGTCTCGGTCGTGTCGTCGACGCCGTAGCCCACGAAGTCGTAGAGGCGGCCGCTGAAGTTCACCGGCGAACCGTGGGTGAGGTGACCGCCCTGGTCGAGCCGCATCCCCATGACCTTGTCGCCGGGCTCGAAGAGCGCCAGGTACACGGCCATGTTCGCGTTCGCGCCCGAATGGGGTTGGACGTTGGCGTGGTCGGCACCGAACAACGCGCAGGCGCGGTCGCGCGCGAGCTCCTCGGCCTCGTCGACGACCTGGTTGCCGCCGTAGTACCGCTTGCCCGGGTAGCCCTCCGAGTACTTGTTGGTGAGCGCGGAGCCCTGCGCGGCCATCACCGCGGGCGACGTGAAGTTCTCGGAGGCGATCAGCTGGATGGTGGTGTTCTGCCGCTCGACCTCACGATCGATGATCCCGGCGATGGCGGGATCCGTCGTCCGCAGGGCGGCCATGGGTTCGTCGGACATGTGCCCGAGTGTAGAAGGAGAGGGAGTGGAGCCGCCGGACGCATCCGCGGCACGGGAACGGGAAGGGCAGTCGAGGCGGCGCAACGGACTCGACCATCAGGGGAGGCCAATCAGGTCGGCGAGGATCTCGGCCTTGCTGTCCCAGGAATCCTGCGTGACGGCGTCGCGTCGGGCCTCGGCCGACGACGGTCCGCCGCTGGCGAGGACCCGACCGACCGCGGCGGTGAAGTCGTCGGGGTCGGTCACCGCAGTGACGATCGCGTGATAGCGCTCGAGCTCGGGGAAGTCGATGCTCACCGTGGGCAGGCCCAGCGCCAGGTACTCCTTCAGCTTGATCGGGTTGCACGCCTCGATCCAGGAGTTCTGGAGCCACGGCATGATCGCCACGTCGAAGCCGGCCCCGTAGCGGGCGACGTCTTCGTAGGGCTGCATCCCGAGCCAGTGGACGTTCGGCCGCCTGACGAGCTCCCCCATCGGCACGGTCGCGTTGCCGACGAGCACGAGCTGCGCGTCGGGGAGATCGCGCGCCAGGCGTTCGAGCAACGTGAAGTCAACGGTCTGGGGCTCCAGGCCCCCGAAGTACCCGATCCGGGGATGCGGGATGGCGGCGAGCGCGGCCGGTTCGGGACCGGCCGGTTCGGGGTGGAACAGGTCGAGGTCGACGCCGTGATCGAGGAAGAACGCCCGGTCGCCCGTGAGCGCGCGCTCGTCGGCCATCAACGCGTGGCTCACGTAGAGCACGTGGTCGGCACGGGCGAGGAGCTCGCGTTCGAACCCACCGATGAGCTCGGCGTCGGCTTCCTCGAACGCCGAGTGCAGGTCGGCCCGGTTGAACACCAGCGTCTCGTGGGGCATCGACTCGACGACCTCCCACGCGTTCGGAACGGTCACGAACATCACCGGTCGCGCGATCCCGACGCGCCGCATCGCCCGACGTACCTGGGCACGGATCGACGACGCGTTGAGCGCGCGCACGCGCGGGTCGCCGAGCGGGACCGTGACGGGCGACAGCACGTGGAAGTTCGGGAGACCGGGGACAGGACTCTGCAGGCCCCGCGTGAAGCTGTGCAGCTTCCGGGCGATCCGGCGTGCCGGCTGCGTGGAACGGCCGGGCATCGGCATCCGCATGCCGATGCTGTTCACGAGCAGCACCGGGCGGTGTTCGGCGAGGCGCAGCATGAGCTGCACCTCGGAGTGCGCGCGGCTGTGGTACCACCAGTCCTGGCCGGCAAAGCACACGATGCCGTCGGGATCCACCGTGGTCCCCCGGTCAGAGCTCATCGAGAAACGCGAGATCGGCCGCGCTGCGCTCGGCTGGCGCGCGGCGCAGGACCTCCGCCACCTTCAACCCACCGGTCTGTAGGCGCACGATCGGTTC